>NZ_JACHMY010000001.1:8700000-8885108 GCF_014205135.1 Kribbella italica | reverse complement strand
GAGTGCTGCCGCTGATCACGCTGACCCAGATCGGCATCATCGTGTGCATCGGCGTTCTGCTCGACACTTTGCTGGTCCGCACCGTCGTCGTCCCCGCGCTCGCTTTCCTCCTCGGCGACAGGTTCTGGTGGCCCAGCAAACCCCAGCGCACCGACCCACCGACGGACCGAGAACTCGAGCGGCAAACCGTACAGCTCTAGGGAATCGCTGATTATCGGGGGTTTGCGGCGCGCTGGACGGTGCGGCGGTCGCCGGGAGAGTTCCGCGCCGTTCGACGGACCGGCCATGGCCGCGAGTTTGGCCTTCCGGGCCGCGACCCGGAACTCAACAGCCGACAGATGCTCGTCACCGGTGACCTCGGGCCGTTTCTCCACGCCCTGGTATCCGGCGTCGGTGTAGACGACCTCGTCATCGTCTCGGACCAAATGGGCTGTCTCATCAAGATCGTGAACGTTCGCGCTGGTCGCACTCACCGAGTGGACGTACCCGGTGCCGGCATCCACACCGATGTGGGCCTTCATCCCGAAGGACCACTGGTTGCCCTTCTTCGTCTGGTGCATCTCGGGGTCACGGGTACCGGTGGCATCCTTCGTCGACGACGGCGCAGCGATGATCGTGGCCCACGATGGAACCTCCACGCATGACCCAGCCCTGCTCGGTGAGATCTCGTTCTGCGACTCGAACAGCTTGCGGCCCAGCTCGTGGGTTTCCAGCAGATGCCGAAACCCCAGCAGCGTGGTGGCGTCGGGAACCTGCTCGACCCCGAAATCCAAACCCATGAACTTCCGCATCGCATACGAGTCATAGCCCCCGACCCACCGCGACCACGGAATCGTTGCGTCCATCGCTTCGAGGAACTGCTCACGGCGCGACACCCGCCGCCGGTTCCCGTACTCGACATCTGAGAACGACGGCTACTCAGATCGCATACCTCACTATTTCCGGCCCCGACCCCAGCCAGCGACACCACACGGCCCGACAACCGAGAAAATCAGCGATTCCCTAGAGCCGCCGATGTCTACTCGCCGACGTGCGCGGATCGGATCCGGCCGGACGACCGGATCATCAGCCAGGTCTCCGACGACGGCCCGTACGGTGCCAGGGCCCAGCAGCTCACAGACGTGCTAGCGACTGAAGGCGGTCATCGCCCAGAAACCCTTCGGCGCTCCCGTTTCCGACGCCGCGATCCTCACCTCGGCTCGAGCGGTCCCGCGCTGCCCAGAATCGAATTGTCCTACTCGATGGTTCGCTCGTTCGAGCGCGGCCGCGCCCGGGGTCGTCGCCTCGATGCGCGTCTGACGCTGCCGCGCCCTTGCAGCGCCGCGACTGTCTCGTGCCCTCCCGTTACCAGGCCTCCGGTCCGAGCGGGACCCACATGTCGGGTTGAGCCATCAGGCTCAGGTGTCTCGTCGTGGACCTCCGGCCCCGCGAGGTTCCGCGTTGAGAGGTCAGATCGATCAGCTCGCGCGCCGCCCAGAGAACCCGCTCGCCGGTTCTCTGTACGATCCGCTCCCACTCTTCGTTGTCGACCGATGCCGCCGCCCAAGCGGCTATCAACGGGAAGGTCCTCCCGCGCATCTGCAGACCGTGATGCGCCAGGAGGATGAACGCCACCGACTCTGCTTCGACCTCTCGCACCTCGTGGTGGCACATCACATCGCCGGATGCGACGACGGCATCAGGATCGTGCAACATGATGTGCGCGACGTCGTGGGCCAGACTCGCGACCGCACGTCCTTCGCCCAGCCAATCAAGTCCGATCCGGCGCGCCTCGAAGTCTGTGAACCCATGAGGGGTTTTCTCCCCAGCTGGCTCCGCCGACAACTCGTACCCCTCGCGTTCGAAACACGTGATCAGCCCGTCCCAAAGCCCGACAGGTACGGAACCGGGCACTGGCCCAGACCTGGCCAGCTTCGGCAATGGTTCACCGGCAGTCTGCGACACATCCCACACATGCGCGACCCGGAAGCCAACCAGCCGGCGCCCGCGCCCCGATTTTGCCGCCTCTGAGTCGTCGACCAGGTCGTGGTACGTAGGGCGGGTGACCACTCCAGCGTCGTTGATCGAGCGCGAGAAGATCGGCGCGAAGATCCGTACCGGCTTCTCGTCTTTCGGCACATGGCGACCGAGATGCCTCCACATGCTCATGTCGCCGACCACTGTGGCGTCCGGCTTCTGTGCCGCGATCAGCACCGCGTTCCTGAAGCTGTAGTGGTGAAAGGCCGCTACCGTCTTCAGCCAGCGTGTCCAGTCGTCGGCCGTACGGAGTTTGCGAATCTCCTCGCTCAGCATCTCGTGCAACACGCCCAGCGCCGATGTGGACCGCTCCTTGTCCCCTGAGTCTGAACCATTCATGGCAGCTCAACGGCCGGACCCGTGTCGGGTTGATGAGGGCGAGCCTGTACAGCTCGACGACGTGCCCGGATCGGTTCCGACCGGGCGACCTTCATCGGGAACTCCGACCGCATCGGCCGGCGTTCCTCGTCGATGCCTGCCAGACCCCGGCACAGCCGTGCCGCTTCTCCCACTAGGTCCGTAACCAAGGCCAGTGGTTCAGTGAGCTTGGTCATAAAGGCAATGCGTTCGGCCACCAGCCATGTTCGCTGGCGCCTTCCCAGCGGTATGGCCGTCGGCAGCTCGTACGCCGGATCGACGCGGATCGCCTGGATTCGGGGGACGAACAGTCTTCGTGCCACAACAAGCTCGAACACCGCCCGCTTCTGCATCGCGGCAGCCGGGTAGGCGGACTGAACGAGTTCATCAGTCGCCCCGAGGACAGCAGTTGCAGTCCATCGATCAGGGATCAACTCAGCCGGCGGTCGCAGCGCGCTCCCAGGAAGGCCGACGGTCCGCCGCACAATGTCGTGCAACTCTGTGAAGGCGAACTCCCCCGGTAGCGACGTGATGCCTCCCAGATCTGAAACGTGGCGGTTCCACGCGGCAGCGGTCAGCATCGAAACCTCGTCGCTTCGATGCAAGGCGGTGTGAGCTCTTCGCAGGTTGGTGACGGTCGCGTCCCCGAGGCTCAAGCGAGGTGCACACGTGCCGACAGCTGTGAGGAGATAACGAGCGTGGCTGGAAGCCGTACGGACCTGAGCCGTCATCGATCGAAGGTCTCGGGTCAGCAGATCCTGCACCGGGATCTCCTCGTGCGGGCGCTGCCACTGCGCCGCCGCATACGCAATCTGCGTCCGGGGTGGCGAGCACCTCGGCGACGTTCTTCCGCGTGACGACGGTCGGGGTGAACAGCTCCGCCGGGGTGTCGAACAGCGTCGTCCTGCCGGCCGGCTTGTTGCCCTGGGCAAACTCGTGGGCGACCACCGCGGCCGCGTCGGCGACGATCTTGATCGGCTTGGAGATGGTGTTGAACTGGTCGCCGGCGATCACCCGCTGGACCGCGGCCAGCTCGGCGTCGTTGCCGGTCACCGGCGGCACCTTCGTACCGGCCGCCTTGAACGCGGCGATCGACGCGCCGCTGGTGCCGTCGTTGGCCGCCACCACGCCGGCGATCTGGTGGGGGAACCGGGTGATCTGGCCGCCGACCCACTCCTGCGCCTTCGGCGGCTGCCAGCCCGGGGTGTCGAACTCGGCCAGCAGCTTGAAGCCGCTCGGGTCGACCGCACTGTGGATGCCCTTCTTGATCAGCCCGGCCGCGGCGTCGGTCGGCGAGCCGTTGACCTGCAGGATGCCGCCGGTGGCCTTGGCCGCCTTCAGTTCGTCGACCAGCGACTGGGCGATCAGCTGACCGATCTTCTCGTTGTCGAAGGAGACGTAGTAGTCGGCCTTCTTGTCCGGGATCGGCCGGTCGTAGGCGATCACCGGGATGCCCTGCCCCTGCGCCGCCTGCACGATCGAGGCCGCCGCGGCGGAGTCGACCGGGTCGATCACGATCGCCTGCACGCCTTGGGCGAGCATCGAGTTGGCCTGCTGCTGCTGTTTGGCCGGGTCAGCGCCGGCGTTCTGGTAGAGCACCTCGCAGCCGCCGCACAGTTCCTTGATCTTCGCCTTGAACAGCGGAGCGTCGTACTGCTCGTACCGGGTGGAGGCGATGTCCGGCATCAGGAACGCGATCTTCGCGTCACCACCACCCCCACCGCCGGCTCGTTCTCGGCACCGCAGGCAACAATCATCGGCGTGAGCATCGCCGGCACGGCCATCAGCCGAAGTCTCATCCCGACCCGCCACTCAGGTTCCAGTGTTAACTTCACATATTTTTCTGTTACAAACACAAGCGCACCAAGCCACCGCCGTCAAGATCGGAGACCGGACGCGCGATGCGAGCGAGAGCTTCACCAGGGCCGGTGGAGAGGCGGTGCGCCAGGTCCTGGCGGATTTTGTTGCCCGCGACAACCAGTCAGGTCCGGCGCGCAGCTACGCCGACGTGTTGTTGCGCTGGTGGCTTCGGTCTGTGGGCGTCGAGTGGGATCAACCTCGGGGAGCCAAGGTCACTGCTTTGTCAGATCCGCAAGCTGAGCGGTGTAGTCAAGAGCGAGAATCTCGTACCGCATGACCAGTGTCGCGCCTGACAGACGCCACGCGTTCTCAGTATCGACGTCGGCCTGCAGCAGCCAGCAGTCACCGTGGCCGGGGCCGCCGCCACCGCCGACAAAGGAGAAGCTGTTGATCAACAGGTCCTGACCGTTGCTGATCGTGATTGACGGCCTTTTGGGCCGCCTCGACGGTCCACCTTCAGCGATGATGCCGATGAACAGACAACTCTGGCTGGGGCCCAGCCACAACCCGGTGTGGAAGACCGCGGTGCCATCGCTGGCTCGGCCTATGGCAGCCGGACCTACTAACTGAATCGGCGCTGGGTCTGCTCCTGCTGGCATGAACTTCCTCTCACCGTAGTCTTTCCCAGTGTTGCAGCGATACTTGATGAATGCAGTGACCCAGCGACCGTATGATCAGATTCCCATTGAATGTATTCCATTCGGGGAACAGCCGGTGAAAGGGCCATCAGCTGCTTGAGCCAACGCGCTGTTCACGGCCGAACGGGACCGGTGAGTTCTGTCGAGGTCATTGCGGCGTAGCGGTGCGCGATTTGTCGGCAGGCGTCGAGCAGGTCGGGCGGGTGCACCTCGGTGAGGTCGGTGTCGAAAGTGGCGAGGATTCCGGCGATGCCGGCCCAGGACCAGGCGCCGAGGGTGAGACGACAGTGGTTGGTGTCGAGGTGCTCGACGACGGAGCCGCCGGGTGCCCAGCGGGCCACGATATCGGCGGGCAGATTGAGGCGTGCGCTGCCGGTGCATTGCCAAGCCGCGGGGGTGTCACCGCGGTCGTGGCTACTCATGACGAAAAGGGCGAGGTCGCCTCCCGGCAGGTCCCGCAAGGTGAAGCTGCGGGTGGTCGGGCGGGGGTGCAGCCGGTCTACTCGGTGTACTCGCCAGTGACGATCTTCAAGGTCGTAGGCGATGAGGTACCACCGCCCCGCCCAGACCACGAGATGATGGGGTTCAAGACGGCGGGCTGTCGCGAAATCCTGGTCGCCGGGGGCGGGGCGTGTCCCATCGAGGCGGAGAAATTCTGCGACGAGGACATGACGCAGACGCACCGCGGTACCGACAGTTCTGAGCGCGGCGGGATCGATCGGGGGTGCGGGGAACTCCCAATAGTTTCGCAGTTTGGTCAGACGGAGGGATTCCATCACGGCGCGCAGCGTCTCGGGCATGGCCTGCTGCAAGGTTGCCAGTGCTCTGGCGGTGTCGTCCTGCAGGCCGAACACGGAGGTGTTCGCGGTTTGCAGCGCAATGGCCATCGCCAGTGCTTGGTCATGATCGAACAGCAGCGGCGGCAGGACGTACCCGGTACCGAGCCGGTAGCCACCATCCGGGCCGCGAACACTCGTCACCGGGTAGCCGAGTTCGCGCAGGGTGTCCAGGTCGCGGCGGACTGTGCGCTCGCTGATCGCGAGCCGGGCCGCAAGATCCCTCAGCGGCCACGTCCTGCGCGAGCCGAGCAGGGACAGCAGCCGCAGCGCCCTGTGTGACGTACTTGTCATTGCTCCATCCTGCCCCCAGTACTGGCCATCCCGAGTCCACTACTGCCGGCACCGTCTGTGGTGACGGGGCAACGATCATTCAGCAGAAGGCAGGTTCAGACATGCGGGTTGTCGTGGTTGGCGGCGGGATCGGTGGGCTCGCGTTGGGTGCCGGGTTGCGCCGCGGCGGGTACGAAGTGACGGTGTTCGACCGCGATACCGATGTCGCAGCGACAGGCGGTTACCACATCACCCTCGATCAGCGAGCTCAGTCGGCGCTCGAGCGCCTGGTGGATCCTGAGATCATGCGACGGCTGCTGGCTTCAGGATCGGCCTTGCGGCTGCGGGACCCCGACGCGTTCTGGGACCGGCGCGGTCGTCTTCTCGGGTACGGCCCGGACCTGAGTGGCAGCGCGAGCATCGACGTCGACCGCATCACGCTGCGCACGCTGCTGGCGGAGGCCGTCGGCGACGACCTGCAGCTCGGGCGGGCCGTGTCGGGCGTCGATGAGGACGAACAGGGTATGCCTCGGGTTCTGTTCACCGATGGTCCGCCGGTCACCGCGGACCTGGTGGTCGGTGCCGACGGAACACACTCGGTCGTCGCCCGCTACCTGGCGCAGGGGCCGACCAACCGCCCGGCCGGCATCATCGGATTCTCCGGTCGAACTCGCCGCGCCGACCTCAGTAGCGCCGAACGACAGCGGCTCGGGACACGTTCGACGATGGGAATCGGCCCGCGGGGCGCCGCGCTCTATGTCGGTTTTCTGGACCCGGTCGGCAATGCTGCACTCGACGCCCCCGAGCTGTGCATGTCGATCACCACCGGCCCGACGTACATCTGGGGCGCGATGTTTCCCGAATCCGCCCACACCGACTCCTTGCGCGATCTGCACGGTGCTCCGTTGCGGAGTGCCCTGCTCGACCGGTTCCGCGACCACAAATGGGCCGGCCACACGCTGGAGGTCATCGCCCGCGCCGATCCGGCCAGCGTAGCCGCGTTCCGGTTCAACGCTGCCTCGACCCGCGCCACCGATCTCGCTCCGTGGACCGCAGGCCGCTTCACCGCCCTCGGTGACGCTGTCCACGCCACACCACCCACTGCCGGCATGGGCGCCGGTGCGGCGATCCAGGACGCCGCGGATCTGCTCGGCCAGCTCGACACCCTCTCCGACGGCGACACGACGACCCTCACGAACGCGGTCGCGCGCTTCGAAGCTCAGATGCGCCAGCGCGGCAGTGAGGTTCTCTCCATGGCCATGAAGACCGTACGGCTGATCCTGGTGACCGACACCACCTTCGGCGCTGCGGCCACCACCATCGTCACTCCGCTCATGGCCGCTGTGACCCGGCTTCGACGGTCACCCGCCGCTGCCGTACGGGCCGTGCCCGCCACCCGTCAAAACAAGGTGTCGCGCACGGGCAGCGGCCGGTAGACGGGTACGAGGTCCCCGACGGAAGGCGGGAACCTCGTGGGGTCGTGTGTCAACCGCGTGATACTCGTCCGCGCAGGGCGGTGAAGGCGAGGGTGAAGCTCAAGGCTCCGACGCCGGCGATCGCGACGAGCCCGGGCCACAGGTCGGCCCAGACCCATCCGTTGCTGAGTAGTGAGCGCAAGGTGGCGAGCAGGTAGGTGACGGGGTTGTAGTCGGCGACGGTGGCGAGCCAGCCGGTCAGGGCCTCTTGGGGGAGGAAGGAGTTGGTGAGGAACGCGAATGGGAAGAGCAGCAGGAAGGAGGAGTTGACGGCGCCGGGACTGCCGGTGACCAGCCCGCTGGCACGGGAGACACCGGTGACGGCGAAGATGATCGCCGAGTTCGGCTCATCGCCGGTGCGGCACCTCTACCAACTACATCTCGGTCAAGAACTGGACTCCGGCGCTCAGCAAGTGACTCGTGCGCGCCAGGGCGGACAGCCGTTCGGGAGCTCTTCTGGCCAAGTTCACCAGCCGGGCCTTCTTACGCGTGACAAACAAGGATCTCCGGTGCCGTAGATGTCGATGGCAAGCCCGAACTCCTCGCGAGCAAGCGCGTTGCCTGCTATTTCGGAGCCGCGCACGCACGATCGCTCGGCGTTTCACGGACTCATGCCTGTGCGACAGCAATAGCTGACTTCGTCCGTTCCAGTTCAAGGATCGGGAGTTGGTTCCGGCCTATGGGTTGTCCTTGAGCAGCCGAGGCGTGATCCCCACTCTCGTAGGCGGCGCTGGGCGAGGTCGAGCTCGCGATGAAAGGTGATCGGATCTGAGGGTGATGAATCATCCTGGAAGCTGCCGTCCCACAGCGAACGCAAGGCGGACAGCTCTTCGACCAGGCTTCCGTGCTGGGCCCAGCAGGGCGGAATCACCTTGTGGTCGAGCTGATATCGCTCGACGGCCCAGCCGACCCAATCTGCGAGGGCTGCCAGTTGTTCGTCTACGGCTCGCGCGGTCAACGATCGCCAGCAAATGACCTGGGGATCGAAGATGTCGTCAAGGGCCATCAGCGACTCGTCGCCAATCAAGGCGACACCTGCCCGTTCCGTTTGACGCTCTGAGCGATCTCGGGCGCGTCCGGTCGGTCCGTCCAAGGCCTCAGCTTGAGCAGGATTGGTGGCGCCGTTCGCGCAAGTAGAACCCCGGTGCCGAACGGCAAGGTGCGGAGAACGTCAGGCGGAAGAACCGGCAACCGGCGCGTGCTCGTCGACCAGGTGCGGCCTCCGTCGGGTCCGCGGCTCCAATTGCGGAGTTCTTCATCTCGGTCGCCGCAGACCGCAGAGAGGTCTTGGAGGTCCTTAGGTTGGGCGGAACCGCCAAGGATGAGGCGGATGGTGGCGGCGTCCCACATGGCCGCGGCGGCCTGTTCGCCCCACCGTTCGCGGGCCTGGGCCAGGGACTGGATGACGACGAGAGTAGAGATGCCATTACCGCCGCCGTCCGCCATCAGGGACGGCAGGGAGGGGACGGCGCAGAGGTTGGCGATTTCGTCGAGCACGAGAGCGAGCGGGGGTTCCATGCGTCCTCCTTCTTGGTGGGCGGCGATTTGGCGTGCGGTCTCGGTGATGTCTTCCAGGAGGGCCGCAATGAAGGCAGAGGTGGCGCTGGCGCCGACGCCGGTACCGAGGAGGTAGATGGTGCCTTTGTCGGCGAGAAAGGTCTTCGGGTCGAGGCCGGCGCCGGGTGGTGGGTCGAAGGCTCGGCGTACGGCGGGATCGGCCAGGGCTGAGAGGGCGGAGCGGACGCCTGCCCAGATGGCGTCGCGGGTGCGGCCGTCCATGCAGACGATGCCGTCGAGGGTGTCGCCCCAGCCTTCGGCGGCCTCGTCGGAGTGGTTGAGGATGGAGACGGCTTCGATGGCGGAGGCAGGTTCGAGGCTCCAGCGGTAGAGGCGATCGATGCCGGTGTCGTCGATGGCGGCGGCGTGGAGAAGGCCACGGAGGGCCATTTCGGTTTGGCCGTGCCAGAACGCGCCGTCGGTGACGCCGCCTTTGGTGAAGCCGGCGCCCGCAGCGAGGCCGGAGGCGCGGACGATCGCGGTGGTTGGGTCTTCGCAGCCGCGGACCGGGGACCAGCGAATTCCGTCGGCCTTGCTGAGGCCTTGGGGGTCGAAGACGGCCACCGGCCCCTTGACCTTGCGGAGGCCGAGGGTGGCCACGAGGTTGTCGGGCCGGGTCGAGGTGGTGACGACGGCGCCCGGCGCGTCCAGGATGGCGTTGATGACGCTGTGGAGGCCCTTGCCTGAGCGCGGTGGTCCGACGTCGATCTCGGAATCCTCCACCGAAGACCAGCACTCGCGGCCTCGGGAATAGCCGCGCAATGTGCCGACTTCCTGAGGTCTGGGATGCTTCAACGACGGTCTGGCTGAGCGGCCGCGGCGGATGACCTGGCGCCGGCCAACTGCGTGCTCCACGTCTGCCCGGGTCGCCAAGCCGGGGCGCGCGACGAGGTTGCGGGCCCTGCCCTGGGTGCTAGCACGCCTGCGCTGGTAGATATGCGAACCAGCTACGCCCAGCGCCGCCGGTACAGCGGCGATCAGTGCAGCAAGCGTCCAGAACAGCAGCGGCCCGAAAGACTCAGAGGCGAGCCCGAAGGCTCGGGCCGGATGGGCGGGATCCACGAGTACGGCGACGCCGGCGGTCGATGGGGCATCCGTCCACCGGCCGGTAGTAATCAGGATGCAGAGGCCGCCGACGGTGCGGAGCATGAGGCCCGCGACGGCGACGGCAACGAGGCCGATGATCGCGAGATCTGTGCCTGGGGTCTTGTTAAGCACGGGGCTACATCCGGGCGTCAGTGTCGAAGAGTTCGACTTCGCGGGCGTGCCGTACGAGCTGTACGACGAACGACCGATCGGGCAGCCGCCACAGCGCACGGCCCTTCGGCAGCTTCCCTATCGTTGCGATCTCGACGTCGGTCAACCCGAGCAGCGTCGCCGTACGGGCGAGTTGGTCGGGCTCTTGGCGGAGCATGATCCGGGTCGAGCAGTCGGCGAGGAGACCTTCGGCCAGTGCGCGGGCTTCGGAGCCGAGGTCGCCGACTGCGGCCAGGTCGGACAGTCGGTGGATGATCAGGACGTTGGACACACCCCAGGCGCGGGACAGCTTCCACTGCTCCTGCATCCGGCGAAGCAGCGCCGGGTCGCGCATCACCCGCCAGCCTTCGTCGTACACGATGAATCGCTGCCCACCGGACGGATCGGCGACCGCGGCCTCCATCCAGGACGAGGCGCACGCCAGCGCCAGCCGCAGGGCATGGTCGTTGCCTCCCGAGCCGATGCGGGACGAGTCGAGCGAGACCATCGGAAGGGTGGCGTCAAACTCGGTGGTCGACGGGCCGTCAAACATGCCGGACAGGTCGCCGTGGACCAGGCGCCGGATGGCGTGGGCGACCTCGCGTCCGTCGTCGAGCAGCGCGTTCCTGTGCAGGCCGCCTCGGTGTGCGCGGTCGTCGTCGGGGTCGAACAGGGCGACGACGACGTCGGGGATGGTCGGGGCCGGGTTGGTGGTCGCCGTCTCGAGGGCGAGGTCGAGTGAGGTGTGTTCGACCGCCGTCATGGGCCGGCCGAGTGTGGACTCGGCGAGAGTTCCGAGCAGGGCACGGCGCCGGGACCAGACGATCTTGTCCCATTCGTCAGGCTGTACGGCGGCCGGGCGGGTGCCGGCGTCAAGTGGGTTGAGCCTGGTCGGCAGCCCGGGGCCGAGCTGGATGGCGGCACCCCCGATGGCTTCCGCGACGGGCGTCCATTCACCTTTGGGGTCGCAGGGGACGTAGGCGCGGTGGCCGAGGGCGATCGAGCGGGTGATGAAGGCCTTCGCGGTCGAGGACTTGCCGCTGCCGATGACGCCGGCCAGGAGCAGGTTGGGGTTGGTGATGACCTTGGACTGGTAGAGGACCCAGGGGTCGTAGACGAACGAGCCGCCACTGAAGACATCCGACCCGATATAGGTGCCATCAGCCCCCAATCCCCCTTCGGCCAGGAAGGGATAGGCAACCCGCAAGATCCTCGTCGTGGCACGGTGTGCGTCGACGAGCAGCGGCAAGGCATGCCGAGCGTCGTACGGCGCCCGCCGCGGCTCCACCGCAGACTCGAAGTCCCTCGACTCACGATCTCGCCTAGCCACGGGCCGCCCTCGCAGCGCGACCGCCTTGCGGTTGGCTCTGCGAGTGGTCCGGTCGAGCCCGGTCGGTTCGTACACGGCCACTGCACGTTCGTTGTGGTTCATCGCAATCCCGTTCCGAACGGGAGTGTTGTTGCCAGGAACCCGTCGAGTTGTTGGCCGACCAGGCGACGGAGGTCGATCAGAGCGCGGGCTGCGGCGATCTCCATCTCGGTGCAGGCTTCATCGAGCTTGTCCTCGTTGTCGGCCGAGACGGCGAGGAGGCCGATCCAGCGGACGTCGCCGTGACCGGCGGCCAGGTCTCTTTCGCGTTGGGCGACGTCGGCGTCAAGTTGGCGGTCTTCTTCGCTCTCCAGGCGGCCGATCTTGTTGCGCGTCGCGCGCTCGGTGACCCGGTCGACCTGGTGGCGGCGAGCGTCCCGTAGCGCTTTGGCGACCGGGATGGGTTGCAGAACGAGCGAGAAAGTACGGCGTACTCCGGGCTTGAGCAGTAGCGGTCCGAGGAAGGCCGGTGTTGCCTTCACGCGCGGCCATTCGGTGACGATGTAGACGCGGTGCATCGACGAGTCCGTACGAAGGTGGTCCCACTCGGCGTCGATCGCCAGCGGCCCGGCACCGGAGGGGTCGAGCGCTTCGAGGCTCGGGACGGTGCGGGTGGCGGCTGGGTCGAAGGCGACGCGCAGACTCATCGCGAGCTCAGGAGCGTTGAGCCAGCATCCGGCGACGCCGGCCGCTCCCAATGTCATCTGGAAGCCGCGGGCTTCGGCTTCCAAGACAGCTATCGCGCCCGACGTGCCGCCACCGTGCTTGCGGACTTCCTTCGACACCGCGTCGAGGTCGAGGGTGAAGGCAAGGAGAGTCTCGTGCTTGGCCGGCGCCGGAGCAGCGTGCCGGAGTAGGTCCTGGTAGATCGCTCCGGCCGGCTGCCGCGGATCGAGGCCCCGCTGCTCGGCCCAGTTCGTCAGGCTGTCCCCGGGATCCGGGAGGGTCCGCTCGAGGATCTGCGCGCGGACGATCCGGTTGCTCTGGCACAGCCCGGCGATCAGTTGCCCGTACGCCGTGACGCGGCGGTCTTGCTCTTCGGTGTTCTGCAGCAGGTGTGCGGGTCCTTCGATCCGCGCGACCGCCGTCAGCCGGCGGCGCCGAGGATCATGAACTGCCGCGATGACCGCCTCGGTGTCGAGGATTCGTAATGCGCCCTCGGACCCGGGCAGGTGCAGTGAGCCATGGATCGTCGGCCGGACGACCGAGGCCCGATACGACTGCTGTCTGCGGGCGATACGCAGGGCGTTCACGACGCGGAGCAGAAGCCACCGGTACGACGGCAAGTCCTCGATCCGAGCCAACGCGACCACAGCACAACAGATCGATGTGATGAGGCCAGTCAGACGGGCCGCGGAACCGGCATTGCTGATGATGTTCAGGACCAGCAGCACCGCCGCGAGTGCGAGGAGAGCGACCTGCATCGGTCGGAGACCGAGCAGGACAGTGTTGCGTTCCGGCCGGGGAAATCGAGTCGCCATCGTGGTCGTCATCCACGGTCCTCTCTGCTGTCGCTGGTCGAGTCGTTGCGTGGCGTATCCGGGGAGGCGTCGCCAGTGGGTGCACTGTCGACCGAGACTTCGCTGCTCGAGACGGCGATCGCGGTTGCTCCCTCTCCTCCACCAGACGGTGACGGTGTCGGCGCGGGGGCCTGCTGCGTAACGTCCGGCGCAATCTCCGCCGTCGAGGCGTCGGGGTTTCCGCCTCCGCGGTCCGAAGGCGTTCCTGCGGGGTTCGAGGCATCCGCCTCCGCCTGGTCGATGATCGCCTCGTCGTCGCCGGCGCGATCGGTGTCGTTGCCCACGACCGGCGATTCCTCCTTGCCATTCGACCCACCGAAGTGCTCGGCACCCCAGTGCTGCGCCTTCTCCACACCTTCCTTCGCCGCGGCGGTACCGACAGAGCCTTGCCGGATGGCCCGCGCGGCGCTGTGCCCCTGGTCGCCTGCCCAGTGGATGAAGGAGAAGGTCGCAGCGGGCGCGAAGGCAGCCATCGCCACCAGCAGTACCCCGGCCAGGAAGGTGCTGAGGTTGGCCGGATTGTTGCCCTGGTCCGCGGCACCCGTCGCCGAAAGCCCAAGCGCGAAGACGACGGCCATCGCGATCTTGGAGAACAGCAACGCGCCGACAACTTCGATCCATCGCCGCAGCCAGTGCCGCGTCGACGACCAAGTCCAGCTCGCCATCGCGATCGGCGCGAACACCACGAACGCAATCAGGGCGACCTCCCTGAACAGCAGCACGAAGTACAAAGCGAACAGGGCAAGGAGCGCCAAGAGCACGGCCAGCAGCAGGAACCCACCCAATGAGGCCGCGGTCAGCAGGCTGCTGATGTCGGTCAGCCGCTTCATGCCGTCCGCAGTCGCACGGTTGCCCAGGATCGCCAGCGAGATCTCATCGGTCACCGACCCGCAGGAGCTGATCACCGCGACCGCGAGCGGTACTCCCGCCGTACCGACCAGCGCGCGCCCTAGCCGGCCGGGTTCTCGGTGAATCATGGCGGAGATGCACTGGAGTACGAACAAGATGACCAGGATCGGCAGCGAGACGGTGACGATGAGGCTCAGGTTGGTCTGCCACCACTCCTGATCGAACCGGGGCGTCGTGCCGCTGCTGAAAGTCTGGAACACCGTCGCGGCCAGATCACCCAGACCATTCGCAGTCCATCTCAGGAACGACTCCCACACCGAGTTCGCCGCCGAGTTCCCGACATCGGACACGACACAGCTCACCGGATTGAGCAGACAGTCCGACCAGCTCATCGAGCCTCAGCCGACCGTGACGCCGCTGAACCAGCGGATGATCGTGTTGGCCGAACTGATCAAGATCGCCGCACCAGCGGCGATCAGACAGCCAGTCTTCCCCCTACCGGCGTGGTGGGCGTTGTTGGCGAAACTCCCCAACGCCCAGACAGCCGCCGAAATGACGAACGCGGCGACGCACACGACAAGTCCGAAGGTGACCAGCGCGCCGGCCATCTGCTTTAGTGCGGACAGCCCGGGGAGCCCGTTGGAGTTGGGGGTTACACCGGGGTCCTGATTCGCCATCTTGATGACGAGGTGGTCTCGCACTGACGCGAAAAACGTGGACATCATCTGGCCCTTC
This sequence comes from Kribbella italica, assembly GCF_014205135.1. NCBI lineage: Bacteria > Bacillati > Actinomycetota > Actinomycetes > Propionibacteriales > Kribbellaceae > Kribbella > Kribbella italica. Next base: position 8,870,387 of record NZ_JACHMY010000001.1, on the reverse strand, counting down.
TCCGGCGATCGGTACGCCGGGACGGTGATCAAAATTGCGGTCTCTGGTAGATCGGTGGCGCCCAGCCGAGGTAGGTCGCGCCCCACTCCGCCTCGATGGCGGTGAGGTCGACCAGGTAGACGCCGCCTTCACCGGGGAACTGGTCGTGGATGTCGTTGGAGACGATGCGGCCGGCGCCGACGTAGACCGCGACGTGCCCGTAGAGTCCGCCGGTGTCCCAGAAGACGAGCGCGCCGAGAGGTGGCTGCCGATCGAAATGCGCGTTGCCAGACGCAACCATCTGCGACCACTGCTCGGCCGCCGACACGTAGCCCGCCCGCAGGCGCCCCCAGATGTTCGCGGCGAGCCGCGCGCAGAGCTGGTAGTAGCCGTGCTGTCCGACCAGCGCCATCGCTCGAGTGACCGCGGCCTCTGCGCCGGGCAACTCCCCCACCTCATCGATCGGCGGAAGCTGGCACAGCGAGTCCGGCGACAGGCCGACGACCTCTTGTGCCTGGGAGTACTTGGCGCGGTAGTTCCGGCCGTCGCTGAACGCCGAACGCTGGACCTCCTGCGCGGCCAGCCACGGGTCCATCTCCATCCACCCGGACACGTTGATCAGCGCTGTGTAGAACAGGACCGAGGCGCCCTCGGGATCCATCCGTACGGCGAGCGGTCCCCAACCATCGCGCTGTTGAAACAGGCCCCGAGAGTCTGGGCCGGCCGCGTCACCGTGGGCGACGTTCCGCAGTGAGGACTCCGTTAAGGCGGTCATCACTGCGATGACCTTGCCCTTCGGGTCGATGCGCAGTTGGTCGCCGGTCGCGACCACGATCGCCAGATTCGAACGCTGCTCGGCGTCCAGTACGACCTGGCCGACGACCGGCACCGGCGCGCAACTGCTCGCCCCTCCCCTGGCCGCCGCGATCGGCGGCACCAGCACCACACCGAAGGCGAGGCAAGCAACTGCGGCGACGGCCTTGAGAATCACAACGGGCCCTCGGCCGACGCCGACCAGAAGCGGCACTGCGGCGTACACACCACCGCCACTGTCACCGACCGTTCAGCCACTCGCGGCTGGTCGTCGATCACGTTGGTCTGCTGCCCTCGCACGACGAAGCCGTGCCAACCGCGCGGCGTCTGCGGAAGGCGCTGCAGGCGAGTCAGCGCCGGCGGTGTCTCGGCCGATACATCGGCGACGGTGGCCTTGCTGTCGTGCAGATCTAGCTGCTCCCACTGCCCGAAGTCAGGCAACATGCTGCCGGCCACCCGCGGACCGCCGGTGTCCATCGGATCGGCGAACATCTTCACCGCGTCCTGCCAGTCGAAGTACCCGTGCACCGTGCTGTCGTAGGACCAGATCGCCGTGGCGTACGCCGTCGCGTACATCTTCGGATCGGTCGTGTTCGGCCGATCCCAGGCCTTCAGGTACGGCGCCGCGTCGGCGCCGCTCGGCTCCGCGGCGGAGACCTGCGGCGTCTCGTCCCCAGATCCCTGCCACCGAGCGACGGTCACGCTCACCAGCGCGACCATGCCCAGCACAACCACCACAACGATCGCAGCCTTCGAGCGAAGGATTCCTGCCATGTCAGCTTCCACCTCCCGGTCGGCGCACGAGGCGCCGCCGCAGCGACGCCTCGACCGGCGCCGGGATGATCCACACCGCGCGCAGCACGCGCAGGTAGAGGCGGGCCTGCCAGCGGTAATACCGGACAAGCCAGTGCGAACGTCGGGGACTGTTTCTCGTCATGCCGGACTCAACGGCTGGGCTTCCGCCGGTTTGCAGCACCGCCCTCAAGCCGTCCTCGCCAGCCCGAACCCAGGCGTCTCCACAACGTGCACCGCCGGGAGTCCCCTGCCGGTCCGCCCGCCGCTGAACGTCTGGTCCCGGCCGGCCGCTGCGATAGTCCACCTCCGGACGACCGCGTCAGCGAAGACCTCCTCGCGGAGCTCCCCAGTCGCCAGGCGCGCGACGGCGGACCGGTTGGCCGCACCACCGCGCAACAACCACGCCAACCCCTCGGCTTGACTGCGTGCGGTCCCAGCGGCCATCAGGCGATCCCGGATCGCCGAGCGCTCGAACCTTGAGCCCTCGGTAGCCACCAGCAGCAGCCGTCTAGCTGTGCGCTCCGACAGCCCCGCGCCAGCCAACTCGGCAGCGATCAAGTCCAGCAGAGGCCCGAGCTGCATGACATGCTGCCGATCGACGCGCTCTGGAACGAAGTCGGTCAGCGGATGTCGCTGCCGTCGCAGCGTTTCAGCCCGTACGGCGTCCGCCAATCGCCAACGAACGGCGTTGGCCAGGAATCCCCAGTTCGCGGTCCCGCGCGAGCGCTCCGCAAGGAGCCTGCACCGCTCCCAGGCGATGACGCGCGCCCGCTGCGCGGCCTCCTCGGCCCCGAGAGCAGCTCTCGCCCGGCTGGGGAGAAAGGCAATGATCCTTTCCTCGATCCCTTCGGCCAGACGCTCCGACGGACCAGGCGCCCAATTCGATGCCGCGGCATCGGTGAGCAGTTTCTGAAGTTCGACAGTCACTGTTCGCTCCCATTTTCGCTTCGTGCGATCTGTGGGAACAAAGCTGCTTTCTGGTAAGGGCTCTTAGAACCGGGATCCGCAATCCAAGGAATCCCGGAAGAGACTCAGAACCCGAGGCTTGGCAACGGCGGATCAACATCGGCCGACAAGCTCAGCTCGCGCCGCACCCGCGGCCGCGCCGGCCGCTGACCGACGGCGTCCAGAACCTCTCGGGAGACGGTCGCGGCGTCGAGATTCAGCACCCGCGACAGCCGGCCGATCTCGTCCGAGACCAAGGGCGTCGGCAGCTGAGCGACGAACCCAGCAACCGCCCACAGCGCGCTCACCCGCCCGACCGCGTGATCCAGCACCCGAGACCAACGTCCCAACTCCAACTCGATCGCCAGACTCGCCAGCGGCCGGGTGTTCTCGAACTGCGCCCGCAGCCGACGCACGCCGTTGCCCAGCTGCAGGATCTGCGACGGATCCCGCTCGTGCGGTAGGTCCGCCACCAAGACATGCCGGAATGCCTCACCCAGAGGGCCAAGCTGCCGCACCGCGGCAGGCCGTCCAGCTGCATCGCCGTCAAAGGCAACGATCACCGTGTCGGACGTCGAGTAGTGCCGCAACATCGCGATCTGCTCCGCCGACCAGCTCGTCCCGCCACTCGAAACGCCACACCACTGCCGACGCCGGTTGCTGCACGCACCCACCGACACCGCATCAAAGGTGCCCTCGACAAGCACCGGAACTGCCCCCACCGCCAACTGCCGTTGCTGCTCCGCAATGCCGAACAGGGTCTGGCCCTTGCGATAGACCGAAGTCGTCGACGTGTTCAAATACGCCCCGGTCCCACCACGGCCACGGCCGATGAAACCAACCGGCCGAAGTTCGGCATCATGCTCGGCGAACATGATCCGATCCCGAAACCGATCGATCACATACCCACCCCTGGTCACAACCGACAACCCCGCCGCCACCAGAACCCGCTCCTCGAACCCGCGCGACCGCAGATGATCACTCAGGTGACACCACGCATCGGGCGCATACCCCACCTTCCACCGAGACCCAGGCTCCAGCACCTGCCCGAGCCTGCGCGCTCGCAGATGGCGAGCGGCCCACCCCACCGGCCTCACCGCCAACTCCTCGCAGTAGTACCGGATGGCTTCCTTGTGGGCCGCTACCGAGCGCTCGTTGTCTTCTCCGTTTCCTCCCATACAGCTCCCTCAACAGACCGGCTTACCGCCGGAGACTGACACTTGTCAGTCCACCGTGAGCGCTGATCGATCTGAGAGGAACCGTGATTCAGATCCCGAGAGTCCTGGATTTCGCCACTTGGCGCATGTGAATGAAGGTCCCACCGCGGCAGCTCAACCAATTGGGAGACATGCGAAAGGCCGTCGATCTCGTCACCCGCCATCACGGCGGCGCTTCGAGGCCTCCCGGTCTATTCGTCACTCTGGCTATCGAGGTCGCCATCGGTTCTTCGATGCTGGCCTCGGCAGCCTCGCTTTGGCCCGCGTCGTACGGCAACGCGTACTGCTCCGTCAGCCGGGCCAGGTGTTAGCGCCAAATTTCGCCAAGCGCGGCGGGATCCGGCTGATCGATGCTGACCGCAACGACTCCGTACCGGACATCCAGCCGAACGGCGACCCGAGTCGCGTGTGGGAACTGACGAGCGGCCACGACTGCATGATCACCGTCCCCGCCGAACTCGCCGGCCTCCTGCTCAGGATGGGCTGATGTTCGGCTCGGCAGCGGTGAAGGCGAGCAGGACCTTGCTGGAGCGGGATGGGTCGGCGGCTTCGTGGAAGGCTGCTTCGGCGTCGTCGAGTGGGAAGACGGCGGTGACGACCGGCGAGAAGAGGTCAGGACGGTCGGCGATGATCGCGAGCGCGTCGGGCAGCTCGGAGTAGAAGCGGCTCGAACCGGTCATGGTGAGTTCTCTGGTCACCGTGAGGTGCAGCGGGGCGGTGACGCCGTGGGGCGGAAGGTGGCCGAGGTTCACGATCGCGCCGCCGGGGCGCAACGCCTCGAGCGCCACCGCGACCGCTGCCGGTGATCCCGACGACTCGACGACGACATCGACGGTGGGGACCGGACCGGCCTGGTCGGCGCGGACGGTCTCGGTCGCACCGATCCGCAGCGCGAGTTCCAGCGGCTGGTCGTGAAGGTCGGTCACCGTCACGGTCCGCGCGTTCGCGGCGTGCGTGAGAGCAACTGCGAGCAGTCCGATCGGTCCGGCTCCGGTCACCAGCACGTCGCGGCCCTCGATGCGCTGTCCTAGCCGTTCAAGCCGCCGCAACCCATGCAGTACGACGGACGCCGGCTCAGCGAGGGCCGCCGTCCGCAGGTCAAGGGCGTCCGGGATCGGCACCAGCCGCAGCGCCGGGACCACCATCCGCTCGATGAAACCTCCGTCGGTGTGCGGATCGCGGGCAGCGCTGCCGAGGTAGCGAAGGTTCTCGCACAGGTGCTGGTCGCCTCGCGCACACAGGTCGCAATCGAGGCAGACCTGAGCGGGATGTACCACGACGCGGCTTCCGGCCGCTGGTCCCGATCCATCCGCGGCGGACTGCTCGACGACCCCGGCGATCTCGTGACCCAGCACCATCGGAGCTCGCAGTACCGACTCCCCCACCCGGCCGGAACGCCAGTAGTGCAGGTCGGAGCCGCAGATTCCGCCGAACACGACCCGCACCACGGCCTGGTCCGGCCGCGCGACCGGTACTGGCCGGTCCTCGATGGTCAGTACGCCCGGACTCGTGACGACCAACGCCTTGGTGTTCACTCAGATCACCGCCGTCAGGCCACCGTCGACATAGATGATCTGGCCGTTGACGAAGTCCGACGCTGCCGAGGCTAGCCAGATCGCCGGTCCGACGATGTCGTCCACCTGCCCCCATCGGCCGGCCGGCGTGCGTTTGGTGATCCAGCTGCTGAACTCGGGATCGGTGACCAGCGAGGCGTTGAGGTCGGTGTCCAAATAGCCGGGAGCCAGCCCGTTGACCTGCAAGCCACGTGGGGCCCACTCGGCGCACATGCTTTGCGTCAATCCGCCGAGACCGTTCTTGGCCGCCGCGTACGGCGCTGTGGACGGTCGCACCAACTGGTTCTGCACCGAGCAGATGTTGACGATCTTGCCGCTGCCGCGGGCCAGCATGTACCGCGCGAAGGTCCGGCCGACGACGAATGCGCTGGTCAGGTTGACGTCGACGACACGCCGCCAGTCCTCCGCGGGCAGCTCGGTCAGCGCGCCGCGGACCTGAATTCCCGCATTGTTCACCAGGATGTCCGGACAGCCATGGGCAGCGACGATCTCCTCGGCGGCCCGGACAACCGCCGCCTCGTCGACTACGTCGAAAGCGGCCACCTGGACGGCGGCGGCGGCGACACCTGGTTCTCCGCGCAGTGCAGCGGCGGCCTTCTCCAGCCGGTGCAGGTCGCGACCGTTCAGGACGACTTTTGCTCCAACCGACAGATAGCCCCGGGCGATGCCGAGCCCGATGCCGCGGCTCGAACCGGTGACCACCGCCAACCGCCCGGCCAGGCTGAACATCACTGCGCCCCGTCCGGCCCAAGGACCTCGACCCTCGAGGCCCGGACCAGTGCTGTCGCCGCTGCTTCGGCCGCCTTGGAGTCGCGGGCCGCGATCGCTTCGACGACCCGCTCGTGCCGCTGCAGGGAGGCCGGAGTGTCATCGGTGAAGAGCTGGTGGCGATCGGAGTACCGCGCGTGCAGGGTGGCGAGCAACGTCTGGACCAGCTGACTCAGTACGGCGTTGTTCGAGCCCGCCAGCATCGTGCGATGAAAACTCGTGTCGGCGGTGACGAAAGCGGACCGGTTCCGTGTCTCGTAGGCCTCCCGCATCTGCTGCAACTGGCCACTCAGCCGGTCGGCCAGATTCTCCGCCGCCTCGCGCGCGGCCATACTCGCGGCAACCGGCTCGACAGCTTCCCGCAGGGCCAGCAGCTCGGACAGCTGACGATCGGCGTCCGGCCCGTCCGACCGCCAGCCGATCACCTGCGGATCAAGCAGTGCCCAGGCGGTCTGTGGCTGAACGGTGGTGCCGACCTTGTGCCGCGGCCGGACCATGCCAAGCACCTCCAGCGTCCGCAACGCCTCCCGAACGACCGAGCGGGAGACCGCGTACTCCGCCTCCACCTGCTCCGGCGAGACGACACCGCCGACCGGAAGGTCGCCGTGCGCGATGCGTTGCCCGATGGCGTCGACGATGCGGCCGTGCAGGCCGCGCGACCGCGGACCCGGGTCTGCGGGATCTGTCATCCAGTGCTCCTGAACTTCGTTGCGTCAACTCTGCGGGCTTTGACGTTACCTCCCGGCACCGCTCGGACCGAGACAACAGTGCACCGAACTCTTGCAAAAGTCTGATTAAACAGACTATACATCCGGCAGGGGCGTTTCCACGACCAAGGAGAATGAGATGCCGAGGATCGCTGTCGCGAAGTCCGGTGTGGTGCTGCTGGCTGTCGCCACGCTTCTGCTGCCGGCGTGCAGCAAGGCCGGAGAGGACGCGCCCGCTGCCAGCCGGACGATGCCGGAGCTGCAAGGATCGGTCGACTTCAACGACGCTCCGTTGCAACAAGTCGAGGAGAAGATCACCACCGCCCTGCAGGGCAAGGACCTCAGCAAGGTGCGGGTCGCGATGGTGATCAACAACCCGTCGGCGTTCTGGACCGAAGGCCAGAAAGGGATGCAGAACGCCGCGGCCAAGCTGGGCGTCCAGGCGACCTTCCAGGCCCCGACCGGTGGCGACCTCAACCAGCAGTTGTCGATCCTCGACACGTTGCGCTCCGACAAGATCGACGGCTACTCGCTGTCGGCGGTCGATCCGTCCGCCGTCAAGGGACCCGTCAACGCGGCACTGAAGGCCGGCATCGGGGTGGTCGCGATCGACTCGGCCCTGTCCGGGACCAGCTCCCCCGTGATCTACCTGGGCACTCCGAACACCGAGGCCGGCCGACAGGCCGGTGAGGCGATGAAAACCCTCCTGGGCGGCAAGGGCGAGGTGGCGATCCTCACCGGTTCGCTGACCGCGTCCAACGCCGTGCAGCGCGTGGCTGGCTTCAAGCAGGCACTCGAGGGCACCGACATCAAGATCGTCGACACCCTCAACGACGACGCCGATCCCGCGAAAGCCTTGTCCAACGCGCAGACCGCCCTGCAAGCCAACCCCGGGCTGTCCGGCATGTACACCGTCTGGTCGTACGACGGACCGGCCGCCGGCCAGGCGATCAAGGCGGCCGGGAAGTCGGGATCGGTCGTCGTGGTGGCCGACGACGCAGAGCCGAAGACGGTCGAGTTCGTCCGCGAGGGCGTGATCCAGGCGATGATCCTGCAGCGGCCGTACCAGCAGGGCTACATGGGGGTCTATCTGCTGACCGCCATGAAGGTGCTCGGCGAGGACGCGACCCGGCAGTTGCTGCAACCGTTCCTGGCCGATCAGGACGGGGCGTCGACGCTGAGTTCGGGAATCGGCTTGGTGACGAAGGCGAATCTCGATCAGTACCTGGGCGATCTGCAGCAACTGGGCGTGAGCACCAAGTGACCGCCTCGGTCCAGGTGGTCGGCATTCGCAAGACCTTCGGGCAGACCGAAGTGCTGAACGTGGCAGACCTTCGGTTGCGCGGCGGTGAAGTCGTCGCGTTGGTGGGAGAGAACGGCGCCGGCAAGTCGACCCTGGTCAGGATCATCACCGGTATGACCTCGCCGACAGCGGGGGTGGTCAGGATCAACGGCACCGCCCTCACCCCCGGCGATCCGGCCCACGCACAGGCACTCGGCGTGGCCACGGTTTCCCAGGAGTTTCCGCTGGTCGGCCAGCTGTCGGCCGCTGAGAACCTGATGCTGAATCGCCGGACCGGTACCCGCCGGGTGATCTTCGACCGGCAGGAGACGGAGCGTACGGCGACGGCTCTGCTGGACCGGCTGCACTTCACCGTGCCCGTGCACCAGCGACTGTCCGCCTTGTCGGTGGCGCAGCAACAACTGGTCGAGATCGCCAAGGCCCTCGGCCGGGAGCCGTCGGTCCTGGTGCTGGACGAGCCGACCTCGGCACTCGGGCCGATCGAGTCGCAGCGCGTGCTCGACCTCGCCCGGGAGCTGGCAGCGCAGGGCAAGATCGTCATCTTCATCGGGCACCGGCTGGACGAGGTGCAACAGGTCGCCGACCGGGTCGTTGTCCTGCGCAACGGCCGCGTGGTGGCAAATCTCGAACCGCGGCAGGCCACCCAGGACGCGATCGTCCGCGCCATGGTCGGAGTGGAGCTGACCGAACTGGTCGGCGAGTTGCCGGCCATCGCCGGTCAGCCGGAGCCGATGCTGCAGGTGAGCGGGCTGACCGCCCCCGGCCTCGGCCCGATCGACCTGACCGCACGGCGCGGCGAGATCCTCGGCGTGGCCGGGCTGATGGGCTCGGGCCGCAGCCGGCTGATCCACACCTTGATGGGTTCGATCCCGGCGACCGGCGGATCGATGCGGCTCGGCGGAACCGACTACGCACCGCGTCATCCGGCGGACGCCGTCGCGGCCGGAGTGGGTCTGATTCCCGAGGACCGCAAGCGCCAGTCGCTGCTGCCCGGCGCTTCGGTCCGGTGGAACATGTCGCTGGCGGCCCTGCCGAGCCTGGCGCGGTGGCGATTCGGGTTGTCGCCGCGGTCGGAGCGCCGGTTCACCGACGAACTGCGCCGATCGGTCCGGGTCCGTTGTGCCTCGTTGGACCAGCCCGTCAGCACGTTGTCGGGCGGCAACCAGCAGCGAGCGATCTTCGGTCGCTGGTTCGCCACCAAGCCGAAGCTGTTGCTCCTGGACGACCCCACCCGGGGCGTCGACGTCGGGGCGAAGGCGGAGATCTACCGGTTGATCGAGCAGGCGGCGGCTCAGGGCGCCGCCGTCGTGGTCGCGTCGTCGGAGCTCGAGGAACTGATGCAGCTCACCCATCGGATCGCGGTGCTGGCCCGCGGCCGGCTGGTCACCACGGTCGATCGCGCCTCGTACAGCAAGCACGCCTTGATGACGGCCGCCAACCAGTTCCCAGGAGCAGCGCGATGACCCAATCACCGACCGTTCAGCAGCGGCTCGATGACTCCGAGCCACCACCGGGTACTGCGGTGACCCGGTTCCTGCGCGGTCAAGAAGTGGGGGTCATCGCCGCCGTCGTCGTACTCTTCGTCGTCTTTTCCACCGCCAGCGGCAACTTCGCCAGTACCGCCAACCTGCAGACGATGGGCGTCGACCTCGCACAGTACGGCCTGCTGGCACTCGGCGTCAGCTTCGTCATGCTGACCGGTGGCATCGACCTGTCCGTCGGATCGGTTGTCGCCTTCTCCGCCGTCTGGTCGGCGTGGCTGAACGTTCATGCCGGACTGCCGGGCTCGGTCGCGATCGCCGCGGCGCTGCTGACGGGGGTGGCGATCGGGCTCGTCCACGGGTTCGCGGTGACCGCGATCGGCGTACCGCCGTTCGTCACCACGCTGGTCACCTTGGTGATGGCCCGCGGTGCGGCGCTGGCGATCACGGCAGGCTTCCCGATCGACGGCATCGGTACCGCCTTCACCGACCTGGCCCAGTTGCGCGTGGCCGGAGTCCCGTTGCCGACGCTCATCTTCGCGGTGGCCTGCGTGATCGCCTGGCTGTTCCTGGAGCGTACCTATCCCGGACGTCAGGTGTATGCGGTCGGCGGGAACGCCGAGGCAGCCCGGCTGGCCGGTATCCGCACTAATCGGCGGATCATCCTGACCTACGTGGTCAGCAGCACCTGCGCCGCGGCCGTCGGGGTGATGGTCGCCGGGCGACTGGGAGTAGGCCAGCCGAGCATCGGCACCGGCTGGGAGCTGTACGCGATCGCGGCCGCGGTGATCGGCGGGATCAGCCTGACCGGTGGCATCGGCCGGGTGCTCGGTGTCGGTTTCGGCGCCATTCTCCTGGTCTGCATCAACAGCGGCCTGGTGATCCTGCACGTCTCCCCCTACTACCAGCAGATCGTGCTGGGCGCGGTGCTGGCGATTGCCATCGTGACCGATCGGCTCCGAGCGCGATCGTCGGAGAGGAAACAACGATGAACGCGATCAGAGTGGCACTGGCCGGGGCCGGCGCCATCGGAGAGATCGTTGCCCGTGACATCTACCCGGGCTTGACCGGGACCGAGCTCGTCGCGGTCGTCGATCCGGATCCGGACCGGGCCGCGGCGGTGGCGAAGCACAGCAAGGCTCGGGCGTTCGGGGCCTTGGGAGATGCATTGGACGACGTCGATGCGGTCGATATCCGGGTGCCGCATCACCTCCATACCGACGTCGCGCTCGCGGCCATCGAACACGGCCGGCATGTGCTGGTCGAGAAGCCGATTGCCACCACGATCGAGGACGCCCGCCGGATCGTCGACGCCGCCCGCGCGGCCGGCGTCGTACTGGCGGTCGCCGAGAACTACCCGCATCTGAAGGCCGTCCAGCAGGCGCGTTCACTGCTGGACGACGGCGCGATCGGCGAGACCCTTGCGCTTCGCTCCACCCGGGCTTACCAGCTCGGCGGAGTCTGGCGGCGCGACTGGCGGGAAGGCACCGGACCGGCAGGTGGGATCCTGCTCGACCAGGGCACCCACCAAGTCAGCCTGATCCGGCAGCTCGCCGGACCTGTCACCGCAGTGTCTGCCGTCGCCTCGCACGAAACGCTGACACTGACGCTTCAGCTCGACAGCGGGGTCGTCGCGCACTCCCTGCTCACCTGGCAGAGCCCCGGGACCTGGGACCAGACCGAGGCCACCGTGTACGGCGACGCCGGCCGCCTCGACGTCGTCGTGGACTACGAGCAGCACCAGGGCGGCTACGCGTTCTGGACGCCCGATCGCGCCGAGCGGCTCGGCAGCGAGAACTACTACGCCAGCCATGCCTCGATCGTGGACGACTGGGCAGCGGCGATCCAGCAGTCCCGCGATCCGCTGGTGACCGGCGAGGACGGCCTGGATGACCTTGCCGTGGTGATCGCCGCCGCGGACTCATGGCAAGCAAACGGAGCATTCGTCGACGTGAGGAGACAGCAATGACCGATGGGTTGAACAGACGCCGGTTTATCGGTGGGAGCGCGGGCGTGGTCACCGGCGCCGTGATCGCGGCCGGTGTGCAGCCGGCCGCCGCGGCGCCGAACCCCCAGCCGCCCGCCTCCGGGCGGCGCCCCGGAAAAGGCCCGAAAGCGAGCGTGGTGATGCGCGACGACTTCGGCCCGATCGCGGGCTGGCAACGCCAAGGCGTGGTGATGCGACAGGACCTGGCCTGGGAGAGTTCGCTGCTGCAGGACCCGTGCCTCGTCTACGGCGAAGGTGGCGGGCCGCTGTTCAAGCTGTGGTACGGCTCGCTGCACGGTGTCGGCTACGCGACCAGCCAGGACGGACGCCAGTGGACCAAAACGACCGAGCCGGTGATCAGACCGACGCTTCCGACGGAGAGCAATGCTCTCAACCAGCCGAGCGTGGTGTACCAGGGCGGCCGGTGGCACATGACCTACTTCGGAGTCGCGGCCGACGGGAACGGGGCGATCCACTATGCCTCGGCGGCGAACCCCCAGGGGCCGTGGACCAAGCACGGCGTCGTACTGACCTCGACCCTGCCCTGGGAGGACCGGTGGATCTACAACTCCTCCCTGCTGTACGACGGCGGCGTGCGGCTGTGGAAGATGTGGTATACGGCCGGCATGATCAAGTCGGCCGGCGGCGAACCGGAGTACATCTGTTACGCGACCGCCACGAACCCGGCCGGGCCGTGGACCAAACACCCCGCCAATCCCCTGCTCCGGCCTATGCAGGACGGCGGCTGGGCATCGCTCGGAGTCGGCGGTCCCAACGTGCGGAAGCTGTCCGACGGCACCTACGAGACACGGATCGTCGGCTGGCAGGCCGACTACCCGTCCCGCGGTGGCCGACTGACCTCTCCTGACGGCATCAACTGGCAGCTTGACCGGGCCGCGATGGAACTGGACCTCGGCGTCGTCGACGGGCCCGAGGACGCGATGATCTACCGCCAGTTCATTGTCGAGCACCAAGGCCGCAGCTACATGTACTACAACGTCAAGAACAACCGGCCGGGCTGGAACGAGACGATCAACCTGGCGATCTGGAGCAACAACCTGCAGATCGTCGATCCGGCCAAGTGGAGCATGAACCACGCCTGGCACGTCCCGACCGGCGCGTCCTTCGAGGTCCGCGACGGGCACGCGCTCTCGCTGGGCAACGCGCCGGCCGATCGCCCACAGACCCTGCAGGGCAACGTCCGGATCGACGTGCTCGACTACACGATCACCGCGACGATCACCCCGCTCAGCCAAGCTGTCAGCGACCGGGACAACGTGCTGCTGGCCCGCTACACCGATCGCGACAGTTACTACTATGCGGGTGTGGCCTCCTGGGGCAACAAGTACGCCATCGGCGTCATGGACAACGGCGTCAACACCAAGCTCGCCGGCACCGGAGCCAGCACGGACATCGTCGCCGGACAAGCACATCGCCTTGCGTTCCGCGTCGCCGGCAGCAGACTCGAGCTGTACGACAACGGCCAACTGGTCCTGGCGACCGAAGATCCGACGTTGATCCCGACCACCAGCTACGCCGGCCTCCAGACCACTCAGGGCCGCGGCCAGGCCAAGTTCGCCGCCGTCTTGGTCGAACGCTGACCCGGCCCGGGGCCGGGTCAGCGGGCGAGGTACCGGTACGGCGCCCGACAGGTGTCGTCCCGGTGCATCGCCCGCGGCCTGGCCCCGGCGCCGTTTTTGCCCGGGCCCCTGTCCGGGATTCGATCATCGAGCAACCATGGGGACCATGTACATACCCAAGCATTTCGCCGCGAACGACGCCGTGGTGCAGGACCTGCTGGTCAACCACGGTGCCGCCAACCTGGTCACCAGTACCCCGGACGGGCTGCTCGCGACCTTGCTTCCGTTCGTCTACGACGCCGAGGCAGGGGCACTGCTCGGGCATCTGGCGCGCAACAACGAGCAGTGGAGCCGGCCGGTCCTCGGTGAGGCGCTCGCGATCGTCAGCGGACCGGACGCTTACATCTCACCGTCTGCCTATGCGTCCAAGCGCGAGCACGGGCGGGTCGTTCCGACCTGGAACTACGTCACGGCCCACGTCTACGGCACCCTCGTGGTCCACGACGATCCGGCCTGGCTGGAGACCTTGGTACGGCGTCTGACCGCCAAGCACGAGGCCAGGTTCGCGCAACAGTGGTCGGTGGACGACGCTCCACCGAAGTACATCGCCGGGCAGTTGCGCGCGATCGTCGGCGTGGAGCTGGCAATCAGCCGAATCGAGGCGAAGGCCAAGCTGAGCCAGAACCGGTCGGCCGCCGACATCGACGGAGTGATCGCGGCACTCGACGCGCGCGGCGACCTCGACTCCGCCGAAGCAGTGAAAGCCGCAAAGCCTGAGAGCTGAGGTCCGTCTCGCCTTTGTGGTGAACAGCTCCCGAAGCTTGAGCGTCGGCGAACGTTGATGCCGGCGATGCCATCGTGGTGTTGACCTCAAGCCTGCTTGAACTCCTAATCTCAGTGGGGTGCACAACCGCCGCGGCCCTGGAGTGGATTGCTGACGAGCCGCTGCGGCGGCCACCCCACCCTGCGCTCGCGATCCTTCAACCGTTTCGAATGACTCACAGTCGCTAGGAGTCCTTGCCTTGTCCGCACCCTCTCGCGTCGCCGTCGTCGGCGCCGGACCTGCTGGCATCTATGCCGCCGACATCCTGACCCAACTCGCCCCCGGCACCCAGGTCGACCTGTTCGAGAAGCTGCCCGCGCCGTACGGACTGGTCCGGTACGGAGTTTCGCCGGACCATCCCCGGATCAAGAGGATCATCGAGTCGCTGCACGTGATGCTCGAGGCCGGGCGCATCCGGCTGCTCTGCAACATCGACATCGGCACCGACGTCACGATCGAGGAGCTGCGCAGCGCCTACGACGCGGTGATCGTCGCCACTGGGGCGATCACCGACATCCCGCTCGACATCCCGGGTATCGAGCTGCCCGGTTCGTTCGGCGCCGCCGACTTCGTCTCCTGGTACGACGGGCATCCGGACGTGGCCACCACCTGGCCCCTCGACGCGGAGTCGGTCGCTGTCATCGGAGCCGGCAACGTCGCTCTCGACGTGAGCCGGATGCTGATCAAGCACGCCCACACGCTGCTGGACACCGACATCTCCGACAACGTGCACAGCGGCTTCGCCGCCAACCCGATCCGCGAGCTGCACCTGTTCGCTCGCCGTGGGCCGGCCGACGTCCGGTTCTCACCGACCGAGTTGCGCGAACTCGGCCACCAGCACGACGTCGACATCGTGGTCGATCCGGCCGACCTGCACGGCGATCGCCACATCGAGCGGATGACCAAGCAGTTCGCCCCGACCCGGAATGTCGTGGACACGATGCGCGGCTGGGCAGCGATCGCCGACTCCGAACGCACCGCCTCGCGACGGGTCCATCTGCACTTCTACCAGGCTCCGGTCGCGATCCTCGGTGACGACCAGGTCGAAGGACTGCGGATGGAGCGGATGACACCGGACGGTTATGGTCACGTGACTGCGTCCGGAGCATTCGTCGATCACGAAGTCCAGGCCGTCTACCGCGCGATCGGCTACGCCGCGACCGCACTGCCGGGCGTGCCGTTCGACCACGCCACCCGCACGATCCCGCATCGGGACGGCGCCGTCGTCGACGACAACGGCGATCACATCCCCGGACTCTTCACCACCGGCTGGATCAAACGTGGCCCGGTCGGCCTCATCGGCTCGACCAAGTCCGATGCCCGGCAGACGGTCGAGACTCTGCTCGATCACTCCGGCCGTGACACCACGGCAGGTGCACCGGACATCGAGCAGCTCCTCGCCGCTCGCTGCGGGCACCGCATCGACTGGAACGGCTGGCTCCGCATCGATGCGGCCGAACAGCGGCTCGGCACCGATCGTGGCCGGCACCGGATCAAGATCATCGAACGCGCGGAGCTGACCACGATCGGCGGCGGCCGGCTGCGCCACTCTGCGTTGGCGGACGGGCGTCAGCGATGACGGACACCGGGGCAACCCTGGTCCGCGGCGCGACGATCCTGACCATGGATCCGGTGATCGGAGACTTCGATCGGGCCGACCTTCTGATCGAAGGGAGTCGGATCAGCGCGGTCGCCCCGGCGATCCCGATCGATCCCGACGCCGAGGTAGACGTGATCGACGCCGACGGACGCATCGTGATCCCCGGTTTCGTCGACACCCATCGTCACCTGTGGGAGGTGCTGGTCCGGGGCGGCGGACCGCACCACACCCTCGAGCAGTACTACACCGACGTCCTGGGGCACGTCGGCTCCCAGGTGACGCCCGAGGACGTGCACCTCGGGACGAAGGCCAGCGCTCTCAGCGCCTTGCTGGCCGGCATCACCACCCTGCAGGACACTGCCAACATCCAGCTCACTCCGGCGCACACCGACGCCGCGATCGCCGCGCTGCGCGAGACCGGCGTACGCGCGGTCTTCTGCTATGGGAACCCGTACCCAGTGATGGCGCGGTACGGCGCCGGGCTCGGCGACGACGTCCGGCGGATCCGGTCAGAGCTGCTGCCTGACGACGACGCCGACGTGACGATGGCTCTGCTCACCGAGTGGGGCGACGACGACGCCGAGCGGCGCAACGCTTGGCTGGCTCGGGATCTCGGGGTTCGAACCGCGCGTCACGTCGGCGCTTCTACCCCCCTCTCGCGGCTGCGCGACCTCGGCGTGCTCCAGTCCGGGACCACCTTCATCCACGGCAACGGATTGCCGCCCGACGAGCTCGAACTCATCGCCGACAGCGGCGGAACGCTCTCGGTGGCGCCGGCTATCGAACTTCTGATGGGCCACGGCATCCCCATGCTGGGCCGAACCCCGCCCGCTGTGCCGCTCAGCTTGAGCACGTCGGCCGAGGTCACGGTGGCTTCCGACTTCTTCACCCAGATGAGGGCGGCACTGCAGACCGGCCGGACGTTTGGCCGCGGTGCCGATTCCGGCCGGGAGCTGACCGTGACCGATGTCCTCGGACTGGCCACCCGCGACGGTGCCGCGGCGCTGGGTCTCGACACCCGAACAGGCACCCTGACTCCCGGCAAGGACGCTGACCTGATCATTCTGCGAGCTGACGACCTCGACGTCACGCCCGTGCACGATCCGGCCAGCACGGTCGTGCTGCAGATGGACCGCCGCCACATCGACGCGGTCTTCCGGGCCGGCCGCGCCGTGGTACGTGATGGCGCGGCGGTTGAGAGCCGGCCCGAACTCGTCAAGGCGCTGCAGGTTGCCGCCGCCCGGCTGGGCCCCGTCCCCCGCACCTCAGCCTCGCAGCAACGGCGTTCATGAATCGAGCAGCGGACGTGCAGCGGACGGACTGGACCGCGGACACCGACCTGGGTTGGTTGTTGCACACCATCACTCGCCGGCACAGCAACCTGGCGAACGACGTACTCGGTTCCTCGGTCGGCGGAGTCCGCGGGTACTGGATTCTGACCGTCGCCGCGACGTCGGCTCGCCGCCAGTACGAGATCGGCGATCAGCTGGGCATCGATCGCACCGTGCTGACGCATTTGCTCGACGACCTCGAGGCTGCGGGGCTGATCCAGCGCACGCAGGATGCTGGCGACCGGCGGGCAAGGCTGGTCCAAATCACCGATCAGGGCCGAGCTCGCTCGACTCGCTGGCTGGACGAATCGCCGACACCGACGGCCGGCTCCTGGTCGGGCTCAACTGCGCCGAACAAGCCCAACTGCGAGCCCTACTTCATCGTGTGACCTCCGCGCCGAAGCCGTCGACGGCCGAAGCGCCGATCGCACGCACCAATGATTGATCATGGCCTCAGTTCCTGAGTGTGAGCAGCAGAAATACGTCCGAGGTGGACGGCCGCAAATCCCTAAGGGATCTCACGCCCCCGAGGCCGCTGACCGAACACCTGACTACAGACGGGAAACGATGAGCACCGACGGGACCGCGAACGACGCGGAGTTCATGATCGACCTGGCCGAAAGCATGCTGTCGGCCCGCGCTCTGCAGATGGTCGCCGAGTTGGGTCTCGCCGACCTGTTCGGTTCGGTGCCCGGTGGGACTTTGCCGCTGGAGAAACTGGCCGTCCTCACCTCGACCGATCCGGTCGTGCTCGGCATGGTGCTGAGGCTGTTGTGCGCCCAGGGCATCTTCACCGAACCGAACGCCGACGAGTTCGCACTGACCCCGCGGGGTCAGGTCCTGCGGTCCGGCCATCGGTTCTCGGCCCGGGCCATGGTCCGTCACCACGGGTTCAACTATCACCTCGTGGACCGACTGGATCTCGCGCTGCGGACCGGTCAGCCCGTGTTCACCGAGGTGCACGGCCGGCCGATGTTCGAGCTGCTGCAGGCCAACGAGGAGCGCGGGCAGGTTTTCGACGACGCGATGGGCGACCTCAGCCGACTCGAAACCGACGCGGTGCTGGCGAACTACGACTTCACGCCGTACCAGCGCATCGTGGACGTCGGTGGCGGCAACGGCACGCTCCTGGCGTCGGTGATCACCAAGCACCCGGTGGCGACCGGAGTGATCTTCGACCTGCCCCGCCTCGCCCCTGCCGCCGAACAGGTTCTCGCGCAGTCTCCAGCAGGCGGGCGGCTCGCGTTCGTGGCCGGTGACTTCTTCGAGTCGACACCTCCCGAGGGTGATCTGCTCGTCCTGAAGTCGATCGTGCACGACTGGCCCGACGCGCAGGTGGTGCAGATCCTCCGTGCGTGCCGCCGGGCGCTACGGCCCGGCGGCAAGATCGTGCTGTTCGAGCGACTGCTGACCGGTGACCCGGGCCCCAGCCGGACGAAGAACTGGGACCTGTTGCTCTTCCTGATCCTTGGCGGCAGGGAACGTACCGACAGCGACTTCCGCCGGCTGTTGGCCGCCGCCGACCTCGAGCTGCACACCACCATTGCGATGCACGACACCCTGTTCGCCTTGGAAGCCGTTGCCGCCGGCACCAGCGATCGTTGATCCGCTCCAGGCCGTGAGACCCGCCCGCTCACGCCTGCGAGAGCGGGCTGATGACCAGTTCGTCGATGCGGACCTGTGGTGGCGACTCCAGGACGAAGCGGACGGCGCGGCCGACGTCGTCGGGGCTGAGCATGGCCGTCCGGGCCTCGGCGCCGGGCACCACGGGACGGAGGCGGAGGAAGTCGGTGTCCACGTCGCCCGGGCACAGATGGCAGGCGCGGACTCCGTGCGTGGCCTCCTGGGCGTTGAGTGTTTGGCACAGCGCCGCGAGAGCGGACTTGCTCGCGCTGTAGGCGACACCGGCGTACGGAGTGAACCGCCACGCCGAGTACGAGGAGATGACCACGACTTGTCCCTCGCCGCGAGCCCGGAGGTCCGGAAGCACGGCGTCCACGATCCGCAGTACGGCGTTCAGGTTGGTGGCGATCACCGCCTCTGCCTCGGCCATCGACTGATCCGCCCAGGTTCGCTGCGGTGTGTTCAGCCCCGCCGACAGGACGACGTCGTCAACGCCACCCCAGGCCGAGCCGATCGCGTCCTGCGCTTGGGCAATCGCCTCGGGGTCCCGGGCGTCGAGCGGCAGGACCAGCGCCTCACCGCCCGCTTGCTCGACCAGCGCAGCGGTCTCCTGCAACGGTTCCGTCCGCCGGCCGCTCAAGGCGACCCGACGTCCCGCCGACACAGCGACGGCGGCAGCCCGGCCCATCCCGCTCCCGGCACCGGTTACCCAGAGCACGCGCGGGTCGGTCATGAGTGGATCCCCGCGATCTCGTACGCCCGCTGCGGTAGCTGGGTGGCCAGCTTACCGCCGCTGACGTCGACCAAGGTCCCGGTAATGTAGCGCGACGCGTCGCTGGCGAGGAAGCAGATCAGGTCACTCACGTCGCTCGCCTCGCCCCAGCGCCGGATGGTCAGGGTGTCGAGCAGCCGGTTCTGCACGGCTTCCTCCTGCTGGGTGAAGTTGTTGATCGCACTCGGGATCATTCCGGGCGCATACGCGTTGGCAGTAACGTTCCAAGGGCCCAGCTCGCCGGCCAGTGTCCGGGTGAACTGGACGACGGCGGCCTTGGAGGCGGCGTACGCGGCACTGCCGATGCTCGGCACGATCGCCGCGAACGACGCCGCGTTGATGATCCGGCCGCTGCGCTGCTGCTTCATGGTCGGCATCACGGCCTGGCAGGTCCGGAACGTGCCTGTGACGTTGACCTCGAACACCTGGTTCCAGGTCTCGGCGTCGGTGGCCTCGATCTGGCCTTCCCCGAGGATGCCGGCGTTGTTGACCAGCACGTCGATGCGCCCGAACAGGTCGACGACCTGGGAAATCGCCGTCCGCACCGACTCGGTCGAACGGACATCGCAGACCACCGGGGCCCCGTCCAGCCCGGCCTCGACGCGCGCCGGTTCGAACCACGACAGCGCATCGTCGTCGAGATCGGTCGCCACCACCGTCGAACGTTCCCTGAGGAATGTCTCGGCGATCGCCCGGCCGATCCCCCGCCCGGCTCCGGTGACGACGACGACCTTGCCTTCGAGATCAAGTTGCATGCTCTGGTCCTCTGGGTAGCCGGATCGACGCGGCCTCGGAGTGAAGGCCGGGCCAGATCCTCACGGTATTGTATGTTTAATCATATCTTTCTTTGCGATGCTCAGGAGCGTACTCGGACGGCACCGGACACGGTGCTGCTCCTTGGTTCACACCAGAAAAGGACATCACGCGTAAAGATCAGTTTCACCGGCCGGCGGGTGCTCGTCACCGCCTCCACCAGCGGGATCGGTTTCGCCGCCGCGCAAGGGTTTCTGGCCGCCGGGGCGGACGTCGTCGTCAACGGGAGAACCGAGACGAGTGTCCAGGCTGCGATTGCCCGGCTCGACGGTTCGGGCTCCTCGCTCACCGGGTTCGCCGGCGATCTGGGCACCGAGTCGCCTGCGCCCAATTGGTGACCGAGCACCCCAAGTTCGACATCGTCGTCAACAATCTCGGTGTCTACGGCGAGCAGGACTTCTTCGACACGCCCGACAGCGAGTGGGAGCGGTTCTTCAGGACCAACGTGATGTCCGGTGTCCGGCTGGCCAGGGCCTACGCGCCGGCGATGGCCGATCGGGGTTGGGGCCGGATCGTGTTCGTCTCGTCGGAGTCGGCGGTCAACATCCCGGTCGAGATGATCCACTACGGCTTCACCAAGACGGCCCAGCTCTCGATCTCGCGTGGCCTGGCCAAGCGATTGGCGGGGACGGGCGTCACCGTCAACGCCGTACTGCCTGGCCCGACGTTGTCGGAGGGCGTGGCGAGCATGCTGCAAGCCGACGCCTTGCGCTCCGGAAACAGTATCGACAAGGTTGCCGCCGATTTCGTAGCGAACAACCGGAGCTCGTCGATCATCCAGCGGATGGCGACCGTCGAGGAGTCGGCGAACATGATTCTGTACGTCAACTCCGAGCAGGCGTCCGCCACCACCGGAGCGGCCCTCCGAGTGGATGGCGGCGTCGTGGACAGCATCATCTAGCTAGCGGTTTGTCCGGGTCTCGGACTCGGCAGCCTCGCCGGGGCGCAGGACGAGGTCGTGCTCCCCCAGCACCAGCCGCAGCAGTCCGTTGAGGACAGAGATCCATTCGTAGCCTTCGTGGGCGCGAGGGCTCGGCTCTTTCGACGACCCGGCTGGCCGCAATCACGATCTTGTACGCCTGAATCCCGCCGCGCCATCGCGTGAGCGGACGCATGCGTGCGGAGGTCGGCTCTTGCAGTGCCCGAGCTGCACGCCTTTCTGCCACCGTGCCAGGGACATCCGCCCAACTTCATCCCGTAGCCACCCCAGCCGAAGGTAGTACCTGCTCTACCTGCGGCCCTCCTGCGGCGGCCCGCCAATCACCGTTCGATTCCGTCGATAACTTGTCGACCGGGACCTGAAAAACGGCGATCGGTCTCAGCGGTGCAGCAGCTGGACAGTAACGAGTTGCTGCTGGCAACCGGTTCGCGACCTCAAGCGCGAATTAGCCCCACGCCAGATCCCTGTCCGGGGAATTCGCAGAGCAGTACGGCAATAGCAGTGACCGCGGAGCGCGCTCCCTGCAGTCGGGGGTGCGGAGTATCGAGAGACGCGCCGCGGGACGGCCCGTCACGCTTCTGCGGATATGCGCTCGGCAACGAACTGCTGCAGCAGCCAGGCAGCCACGCTGACCGCGATCACGGCCGGCTCCTTACCTGGCAGGTCCGCCAGCCCGATCGGGGTGGTGATCGTGTCGATCGCCTCGGCCGAGTTTCCATCCGCGGCAAGAGTGTGGCGGAATCGCGCCCACTTCGCATGGGACCCGATCAGTCCGATGGTGGCGAGCTGCCCATTGCGAAGGGCTGCGTCGCAGAGCGCGGCATCCTCCGCGTGGTCGTGCGTCATCACCAGCACATGCGTTCCCGGTGGTAGTTCGCCGATCACGAGCTCGGGCAACACGGGCACCTGGTGCACGTGCACTCCCGCCTCGGCGTCGTCCAGTACCGACAGTCGCGACGGCTCGAGCTGATCCGGCCGTGAGTCGACGAGGTGCAGCTCCAGGTCGTGCCGGGCAAGGATCCGGGCCAGTTCCAGACCAACGTGACCAATCCCGAAGATCGCGACGGACGGGACGACCGGCAGCGGCTCCAGCAGCACCTTGACCTGACCGCCGCAGCACTGCACGGCCTGCTGGTACAGCGCTTTGTCCGACAGCGCGAACTCGAGTACTTCGGGCTCGGAGGCGGCCGTCGCCAGTAGTGCTCGGGCCTGGTTGGTCGCGACCATCTCGAGGTTACCGCCACCAACAGTTCCCCAGGCCCCGTCCCGCGAGACCACCATCTTGGCACCGGCATCCCGGGGGGAATGTCCACGCACGGAGATCACGGTCACCAGCACACAGGGCAGACGCCTCTCACGCAGCATCTGAACAACTCGCATCCACGTCATCTCGATCGTCACATCCCGCTCAGCTCGACACGCGAAAGATCGATCGACAAATGGTTCGCGGCCCGTGCCTTCTCGAGCGCCCAGTACACGACCTCGGGTGTGGCAGGGCAGCCCAGATCTACGCTCGTTCCAGGCGGGCCGAATGCTGCTGCCGCCTGACGCAACGCCTCTCGTACGGAGAAGGCGAGCATCAGCGGCGGCTCTCCGACCGCCTTGGAGCCGTAGACGGAGCCGTCCTCGTGGGCCTTCTCCAACAGCTGGACGTTGAAGGCCTCGGGCATCTCTGAGAAGCTTGGCAGCTTGTAGGTGCTGGCGGCCTGCGTTGCCAGCCGGCCACGGTCAGGGCCGTCGCTCTCGTCCCAGCGCAGGTCCTCGAGCGTCAGCCAGCCGGCGCCCTGGACGAACCCGCCCTCGATCTGGCCGATGTCGATCAGCGGGCTGAGGCTGTCGCCCACGTCATGGACGATGTCGACCCGGCGCAGTGTGTAGGCGCCGGTGAATCCATCGACCTCAACCTCCGAGGCCGCGACGCCGTACGCGAAATACTTGAACGGCTCGCCCCGCATCGCGACGGCGTCCCAGTGCAGGCCTTCGGTGCGATGGAAGCCGGCCGCCCAAAGCTGGACGCGTTGGAAGTACGCCGCACTGACAACTTCCTCCCAGGTCAGCGTTTCGCCACCGAAGGTGAGCCCGCGGACCCAGCCGTCGGCGAAACGCACGTCCTGCGGGCTGATCCCGAGCTTGCCACCGGCAACGTAGACGAGACGCTCCCGGATCTGCTCACAGGCGTTCTTGATCGCCGCGCCGTTGAGATCCGCTCCGGCACTGGCCGCAGTCGCCGAGGTGTTGGGCACCTTGTCGGTACGGGTCGGAGCCAGCCGGACGCGAGCCGGCGGCACGCCGAGCGCGGTCGCCGCGACCTGCAACATTTTAGTATGCAGGCCCTGCCCCATCTCGGTGCCACCGTGGTTGATCAAGACCGATCCGTCCCTGTAGACATGCACCAACGCCCCCGCCTGATTGAGCGCGGCCAGGTTGAACGCGATACCGAACTTCACCGGCGTCATCGCCAGCGCCCGCTTCGTCAGCGGATGGGTCGCGTTGAACCCCTCGATCTCCGCCTTCCGGCGCTCGACCTCGCCGCTGTCCAGTACTCCGCTCCAGCAGGATTCGAGCCGCTCAGCATGACGGACCGGCTGCCCGTACGGCGTCGTTTGATTCGGCTTGTACAGATTGCGGCGGCGCAACTCCATCGCGTCGAGCCCGAGCAGCGGCGCACACCGGCCCAGTAGATCTTCTACGACCAGCATGCCCTGCGGTCCCCCGAAACCGCGGAACGCCGTCTGGGAGGTCTTGTTCGTCTTCGCGATCCGCCCGTCAACGCGAACGTTCGGGATCCAGTACCCGTTGTCGACGTGGCATATCGCCCGAGCCAGCACCGGCTCCGACATGTCAAGGCTCCACCCACCATCGGCGGTGAGCGTCGCGTCGAGTGCCACCAGACGGCCCTCGTCGTCGAATCCGGCCCGCCACTGGCTGTGGAAGCCATGGCGCTTGCCCGTCATCGTCAGGTCCTGCGTGCGGTTGAGTCGCACCCGCACAGGCCGCCCGGTCATTCTCGTGCCGAGCGCCGCGATCGCGGCGAACCCGTGCGACTGCATCTCCTTGCCACCGAAGGCACCGCCCATACGCAGGCACTGCACGGTCACCGCGTGACTGGCCACGCCGAGCACCTTCGCGACGATCTCCTGCGTCTGCGACGGATGCTGGGTGCTGCTCTGGACGAAGACCTGACCGCCCTCGTCGATCATCGCGAGCGAGGAGTTGGTCTCGAGGTAGAAGTGCTCCTGGCCGGCGAACTCGAACTCACCCTGGAACACCTGCGGCGCCGCGGCCAACGCCACCTCGACGTTACCGTTCTCCAGGCGCAGATCTGACCCCAGAAAGTTGCCAGCAGCAATCGCCTCACGAATTGTCACCAGCGACGGAAGTTCTTGGTAATCGATCTCCACGGCCGCCGCTCCGAGCCGGGCCGCCTCGAGCGTCTCGCCCAGTACCCAACAGACGGCGTGTCCGTGGAACATCACCTCGGCCGGGAACAAGGGCTCGTCGTGCTTGACCCCGGTATCGTTGATCCCCGGAACATCTTCGGCGGTCAGAACACGAACCACCCCCGGGACGTCGTACGCCGACTTCACGCGCAGGGCGACGATCCGGGCGTGCGCATGCGGCGACTGGACCGGCCAGGCATGCAGGACACCGTGTGTCCTCCCGGTCAGGTCATCGGTGTAGAGCGCTTCGCCGGTGACGTGCAGCGCGGCGCTCTCGTGCGGGAGCGGCAGGCCGACGACAGCTTGCCGGGGTCTTTCGGACAGTTGGCTCACACGCTGACCCCTTCTGCTGCGAGGTGCTCGGCGTAGAAGCGGCGAAGCGACTGGCCGAGCATCGCCGAGCGGTACGACGCACTCGCGCGGTGATCGTCGATCGGAGTGCCCTCGGCTGCCATCACGATCGCCGCCTCGTGCACGTTCGACTCGGTCCACGCCCGGCCGACGAGTGCCTCCTCGGTAGCCCGGGCACGCAGCGGAGTCGCGGCGACACCGCCGAGGCCGATCATGGCGCGGCGGACGAGGCCATCCTCGATGTCGAGCGCATAGGCGACGGCGACGCTGGAGATGTCGTTGAGGCGCCGCTTCGCGATCTTGTGAAATGCGGTAAAGGGTGCCAACGGCAACGGAAGCATGACGGTCCGGATCAACTCGTCCGGAGCCTTCAGCGTCTGACGGTACCCGGTGAAGTAGTCCGCGACGGGAACCGCACGTTCGCCGCGGCGAGAAACCAGGACGATCGACGCGTCGAGGGCCAGGAGAGCGAGCTGCGTATCACCGATTGGAGAGCCGGTCCCGAGATTGCCGCCGATGGTGGCGCCGTTGCGGATCAGCCGCGACGCGAACTGCGGGAACAACTGCTCGAGCAGCGGTACCCGGCCGGTGAGCCGCCTCTCGATTTCGGTCAGTGTCAGCGCAGCACCCAGCTTGATCTCATTGCGACCGATCTCGAACTCCCTCAACTCGGCCAACCGGTCCACCGCGACGACCAAGGAGTCGCGGGCACCGCGCAGGTTCACCTCGACCCCGACATCGGTCGACCCTGCCACGATCCGCGCTCGGGGCTGCTCGGCCAGCACCTCGAGCACTTCGTCCAGACTCTCCGGCCGGAGGAACTCTGCGCCGGCCACCGCCAACCTGGTCACCGCCGGCGCGGGCGGCGGAGAGGACAGACGAGCCGCCAGCACGTCGCCCGCCTCCGGACCACCCAGCGCGTACGCCGCGTCCCGGATCGGCCGATACCCCGTGCAGCGGCACAGGTTCCCGCTCAGCGCGTTGAGGTCGAACCCGTTGGGACCATGCTCGGGGTCATGCCGGTCCGCAGCGCGCGCAGTACGGCCGGGGCGGTAGTACTCAGCTGCCATGCTGCACACGAAGCCGGGGGTACAGAAGCCACACTGCGAGCCGCCCCGGACGGCTATCTCTCGCTGGACCGGGTGCAGGTCGTTGCTCGTACCCAGGCCCTCCGAGGTGACGATCTCCTGGCCCTCCAGCGAGGCAACGGAGAGCAGACAAGCGTTGATCGCGGTCCATTCCGTCGCGCTCTCGAGTCCCGGTCTGGCGACCAGTACCGAGCACGCGCCGCACTCACCCTCGGCGCAGCCCTCTTTCGCGCCCGTCAGGCCTCGGTCGCGCAGCCAGTCCAGCACCGTGGTGTGGACGGATACGCCGTCGAGCATGGCATTTTGGCCGTTTACCTTGATCGTCGACATGGTTTGCTACTCCAGTGGGTCCTTGCACTGTGGGATGAGGCTCACCTCGGTAAAGACGTCGAAGCGCCGGCCGCCAGCGATCAGCCTGTCGCCCGCCTGTTCGCCGCCTTGGTCGCCGGCTGCGCGCACGTATCCGACAGCGGCAGAGCCGTACCACCAGAGCAACCCGTCCGGCTAGTTGTAGACGTAGATAAGTATGATTAAACATCATATATCCATACTCACTATCGGCCGCGCCCGCTGGCAGGCCGGTCAGTCAGCACATCCCTCGTCAGGACGGCTGGGCACTCCGGACGATCCGATGCTCCTGATCTCGCGCGATGAACCGCGACCACACCCGACCGGCTCAACGCGTCCGCCGTCGCTGACTGCGGTTCCTCCGATTCCGGCTCCCGCGGGATCAAGGCGTTCGGGAACTCCTGGCGTACGACGTACAGGTTGCCTTCGAAGTCACGGCGGAGCGCCGCGAACGAGCGACTTCCGCGACGTGTCGGCACCAGTCTCACCAGTCGACGCATCGGTGACTGCTTCGAGCTCGACTGGCGCCAGGCGAACTGGTAAGCCTGCGCCGCAGCCGAAGAACGTCCGGGGCGGCTCCCCGGCCTAAGCTGCTAACGCCGGGACCGCCCAGGGCGGGGCCGCGGTCATCGTGGCCGAATGCAGCGCAGCGGTCAGGGCGTCCACCTCAACGTTGGGCGGCTCACACTTTTCCCCGTCGCGGCCGGGACCAGGTCCCGCGTCTTCCGTTGATCCCACAGCGCGTCAAGCGGAGACACGGCACATCGCCCGGTCTGCATGGGTTGGGCCGATCGAACTTTCTCGGCCAGAGTGTGTAGTGGTTTTGTTCCATCGGACATATACGGGTGTGGAAGCGATGACGAAGCCCGAGGGCCTGGATCTCGACCAACTGTTCCGTGATCACGGGCCAGCGATCGTCGCGTATGCCCTTCGGCGTACCAGCGATCTGGAAGAGAGTCGCGACGTCTGCCAGGAGGTGTTCCTGGTGGCAGTACGCCGTGGTGAAGTTCCCGCGGGGCGGGAGTTGCCGTGGTTGTACCAAGTGGCTCGCAACGTCTTGGACGCTCGACGACGCCGAGACGGCCGGTCTCACCGGGCCTATGCCCGAGTCGGCGACGAATTGGTCAGCGGCGAACCGGTCGCGCCGGTTGACCCGCTCGGCGATCAGGTCGCGGCTGCAGACGAGCTGGCAGGCCTGCTGCGCGTGCTGCGTGACGATCTTCGTCTCGCCGACCAGGAAGTGCTGATGCTGACCGCCTGGGAAGGGCTGAGCCGCGCGGATCTCGCGAACGTGCTCGGTTGTTCGCCGGCGACGGCGGTGGTGAAGCTGGTGCGGGCCCGGCGACGTCTGCGGACCGCTTGGCAGCGGCGCCTCGAGCTGGATCGATCCGCAGCCGGCACAACAGGTACGACCCGACAAGCCCTGACGATGGGAGAGCGCCGATGAAGAATACGAAGATCGATCTCATGGATTCACTGCGGAGGGTAGACCCGGCAGCAGGAATGTCAGATAAGGCACTGCTAGGCGATCGCCACGCCGCTGAGCCGCGCAGTGCGACTGAGGTTGCGTGGCCGGTCGGGCAGCGGAGTGTTGATGCGGCGGTAGTCGATTTGGCGCCTCGGCGACGGGTGACCCGCCGGGCAGTGTTGGTCGCTGGCGCCGCCGGTATCGCAGTGGTGGCGGGCGTGGGCCTGGTGGCGGTGGAGCCATTCGGGTCAACCGGTGTCGCGGTCGCCGCGACACCCATGGTGCTGGATGGCGAGCTGCGGGCCGGTCGCCCGGCCAAGCAAGAGCTCCTGGCTTTGGCTAAAGTCGCGGCTGCGGACAGGGCGCTTCCCGGTGACGCCTCGACGCACACGGTGCGGATGTCGACGTGGGATCTCTCGGCGCGCGCGGACGGGGATCGGCTCGATTGGGCCGTCGTCCCGGAGGAGTCCGACCTGGTCTGGAGCGCAGACCGTCCGGGTCGGCTGACAGTGCGGGCGGGAACGCCGTTCTTCCCGTCGGACCAGCACCGCGATGCGTGGAAGCGCGCTGGGGCGTCGGTCGAGCCGGGCACGGTGATCCGTGACGAGTCGGTACCTGCTGGCGGGCGTCGGATCACACAGCTCGGTTCCGGGCCATCGACCCACAACTTCGTGTACCCGCTGCCTGCCCAGCCGAGGCCGCTTCTTGCGGCGATCAAGGCCGGGCTTCCGGTCGGCGTCGACGTCGACAGCACTGGTGCTCTCGTGACTGGCATCAGGGATTTGCACAGGGAGACGGTGCCGTCGCCTGGGACTCGGGCGGCTGTGCTGCGGTTGCTGGCCGAGCGCGGTGACGTGGTGTCGCTGGGGCTGCTGCAGGACCGGGCCGGGCGTTCGGGCCGGGCGTTCGCGGTCGACACGACCTATACGGGTCGGCCGGAGCGTCAGGTGCTGATGTTCGACCTGGTCACCGGAGCGCTGCTGGCCAGCGAGGACGTGCTGACCAAGAACGTTGACGCACTACGGGTGCCGGCTCCCGCAGTGATCAGCTACGCGTTGCTCTTCCCAGCCGGCCGTTAAGGGAGTCGACGAAGTTGTGCCCGGTGCGGGAAACGCGACCGGGCACAATGCGGAGGAAGGGGATGCCGGGTCGGGCCGGCAGGAACAGGTCCTGGCCCAGTTTCAGTCGCGGGGGTAAGGGGTTGTAGTTACTCGGCCCGCTAGACGACAGCTTGTTTGAGGCTAGCCTCGATCCGGGACGCCGATTGACTTTTGCAACAGGATCCCTCCGATGGCGAGCCCGCGGCCTCGGGCTCACTCCAGGCCGGGCGCTCGGGCAAGGCGGAGTTGTAGAGGTCCAGAGCGATCTGCAGGGCGACGCGGTCATCGGCGGTGGCGAACCACTCGTCGCGCAGTCGGGCCACGTCCCTTCGAGCACCCAGTCGTTGGCGGCACGGGTACCGTCACCGTGGCCGTAGGTCAGGCGGGCGCGTGCCCCGGAGTCTCGAAGTAGATGCTCGAGGTCCAGGCCGCGCCAATGCCGCGCAGCACCGTCTGCCACATGTGCCGAGTGGGTGTCGATCATGCCGGGCACCACGAGTGTGTTGTCCTTGAATTCGATCTCCTCGAACGGCACCGCAAGCCGTGGCGTCGGGACCCGCTTGAACAGGCGCGTGAAGACCTCCTGCAGTTCCACTCGCGCAAGCTGTTGCCCAAGGCACTGATGCGGGTCGAACCCGAAGGCCAGCACTATCTGACGATTGTGCAGTTCGGATTCATGGCGGCGTTTGCCATGTCCGATGTTGCTGTAACTGGAACAGACATTGTCGCCTCCTCATCGATCAAGCAGGGTCGTCCTTGAGGTGATAACTATGGACAAGCAGAAAAATTTGACTGCTCAAGCGGTTGATGTCGTCGTCGTCGGGGGTGGGGCCGCCGGGTTGAGCGCAGCGTTGCTACTCGGCCGATCCCGCCGCTCGGTCCTCGTCGTGGACTCGGGACAGCCGCGCAACGCACCTGCCGGCGGAGTGCATGGACTGCTCGGCAGGGAGGGTGTTACGCCATCAGACTTGCTGGCCACGGGGCGCGACGAGGTCCGCAGCTACGGCGGAGAAGTCCTCGCCGGGGAGGTCAGCAGCGCACGACGAGACGAAGACGGAGACGGGTTCACCGTCACTCTTGACGACGGAATGCAACTGCGAGCTCGCCGCTTGCTGATCGCGACTGGCTTGGTCGATGTGCTACCGGACGTCCCCGGGCTCGCGCAGCAGTGGGGGCACGACGTCGTCCACTGTCCGTACTGCCACGGCTATGAGGTCCGCGACCGAGCAATCGGCATCCTGGCCACCGCGGCGCCGTCTGTTCACCATGCCTTGTTGTTCCGCCAGCTCAGCGACGACCTGACCTATTTCACTCACAGAACCGAGCTCACTGCCGAGCAGAAGGAACAGTTCGACTCCCTCGGCATCACGGTAGTTCTGGGAGAAGTCGCTGCGCTCGAGGTTTCCGATGGCAACTTGACCGGTCTCAAGATGGCGGACGGCCGGCTGATTGCTCGCGAGGTCATCGCGGTGGCGACACGCATGGAAGCGCGAGCAGGCTTCCTCGGTGAGCTCGGCCTGGACCCGGTGGAACATCCCAGCGGGATGGGACACCATCTGCCTGCGGATCAATTCGGTCGCAGCCCCGTGCCGGGAGTCTGGCTAGCCGGAAACGTGACCGACCTGACAGCGCAGGTCGGAGCATCAGCCGCCGCCGGAGCAACCGCAGCACAGCACCTCAACGCCGACCTCGCCACCGAGGACGCCCTCGCCGCGGTCGAACGCCGCCGCGCGACCGCGCAGACCCTCACTTCCGACGGCGCACCTTCAGAACTGAACGACGCGTGACCGGTGCCCACTCCGCTTCAGCCCCCGGCGCGGAGCAACCGTCGACGACGCGGCACCTCGGGCTGGCGCTGGCTCTCATCTCCCTCACCCAGTTACTGATCGTGGATGGCTCGATCGTGACCATCGCGCTGCCCTACATCGGCAGTGACCTCGACATGTCCGAGGCCAGCCTCACCTGGCTCATCATCGGCTATGCGCTCTCCTTCGGCGGACTGTTACTACTCGGCGGCAGACTCGGTGACCTGTTTGGCTACCGGCGAATGCTGATGACCGGTCTGACCGCATTCGCCGCTGCCTCCATCCTCGCGGGCTGGCCAGCAGCGAACCTGTTCTGATCACCGCCCGAGCGCTTCAGGGCACCAGCGCAGCTCTCATCGCCCCTGCGGCCCTCGCCCTGATCACCACGACCTTTCCGCAGGGCGCGGCCCGCAACCGGGCCTTCGGCTGTACGCCGCGATGTCCGGCGCCGGCGCGGGATTCGGCCTGATCATCGGCGGCTGGCTGACCGGCCTGGACAGCTTCTTCGGACTCGAACTCGAGGCTGGCGCCTGACGTTCCTGATCAACCTGCCGATCGCGCTGACCGTCGCGGCCCTGGCCCCCAGGCTGCTACGCGAGTCGCCCCGCAGGCCCGGGCGGATCGACGTCCCCGGCGCACTCACGAGCACGGTGGGGCTGGGCGCTTTGGTGTACGGCCTCACCAGGGCAGGCGAAGGGCATGGCTGGGCCGACTCCGGTACGGTCGTCAGCCTCGCCGCCAGCGCGGCGCTGCTCATCGTCTTCGTGCTGGTAGAACGACACGTAGCGCACCCTCTGCTGCCACTGCGGATCTTCCGCAGCCGAGTGCGCGCCGGCAGTTACATCGCGTTGACGCTCGCGATGGCCGCGATGTTCGCCATGTTCTACTTTCTCACCCTGTTCGTGCAGCAGATCCTCGGCTACCGGTCGCTGGTGGCCGGTATCTCGTTCCTGCCCTTGTCCCTCGGGATCGTGCTCGCGGCCACGATGGCAGGAAAACTGATGGCCCGCGTCCAGCCGCAGATCATCGCTGGCATCGGCACACTGCTCGCGGCCTTCTCGATGCTGATGTTCTCTCGGCTCTCGGTGGACGACAGCCCGGCCGCCGCGGTACTGGCCGCCGGCAACGGCACCACCGTCGGCGGAGACGTCAGCTACTGGAGCGACGTGTTTCCGTACTTGATCACCATGGCCGTCGGAATGGGCATGGTGCTGGCCGGCCTCATTCCGGCGTCGCTGTACCGAGTCGCACCGGAGGACGCCGGCGTCGGCTCAGGACTGTTCAACGCCGCACAGCAACTCGGCGGATCAATCGGTCTCGCCGTACTCAGCACAGTCGCCCTGCACTTCTCCGACCAGCGCACCGAACAGGTTGCCGGCCCGATCACCGCGGCACTGCCCGACGATCCCGGCGCGGTGGAACGCGCACTGTTGCAAGCCACCTTCACCGAAGGAGTCACCCACGCCTTCCTGGTCGGGTCGTTCCTGCTGCTGATCGCCTCCCTGGTCATCTGGACGACCACACACCTGAAGCCGGGCGAGACCAACGCGGACGGGGCGCACGTCGGCTAGCTCGTCGGCCGAGGCTCATTCGCGAGGTGTTCTTGTGGAGGTGGTCGGCGACCGGTCGCAAAAAGCCCCTGAGGGCTTGCAGCTGGCCGGCTGGAATGTGATCGAGGATGAGTTTGCGGATCTGGCCCATGTGGCAGGCGGCCGCTGACAGGACACGCGGCGACCGTCCCTCGCCGCGCACCTCGGGCGAGGGAAGTGGACTGGTCGTGCTTCTCGACCGCGGTGGACAACCTCGTCACCAGTATCGCCAAGAGTCACCAAGCGGTTGGTGCCGAGCGCCTCGACACCAGCTCGCGGATCAGCGTCGCGTACGCCGGTGCACTGGCCCGAACCACCTCCAGCCCTGCTCACTGGTCCCGATCTCCGGATACTGCGCGTCACGAGCGATCCGCTCGATCAGCCCACGCTTCTCCATGCGGATCAGGTGGTGCGACATCCAGCTCCTCTCCCACTGAGTCACCTGCCCCAAGCTCGAGCGCCCGCAACCGTGCCGTCGGGGCCTCGGACAAGTTCATCAGGATCTCGAAGTCCGACGCCGACAGGGCGAACTCGCGATGCACATGGCGCGCGAGGTGCGTCTCCAGTGACTCCACATCAGCAGGTAGCTAGGCCACGCCCGCTGCTCATCACCCGCAAGCCACGGTTCTTTCACCAGGTCACCACTTCCGCGTTGGTTAACGCATCGACCAAAGCCGCTGGGTCGAGAGATTCGCCCTAGCCTGCAGTGCCGTCAGCGCCCTGACGGGTTGAGCGCCTCGCGCCACAATTTCTCTCCCGCAGCGGCTCGCAGGCGGTCGCGGCTCGCGTCGGCCAATCGCCGCGCTCGCGCGAAGCCGTTGCCGAGCAGCTCACCGTTGCGCTTGACGACCCGCCCGCCTACCACCACTGTGTCCACATCGGACGTCGACGCCTGCAGAACGGCCGCACCGACCGGGTTGATCATCGGCGTCATGTGCGGCGACGAAGTGTCGAGTACGACGATGTCGGCGCGTTTCCCGGGGGTCAGCGATCCGAGCTGATCCTGCAGTCCCATCGACCGGGCACCACCGATGGTGGCGTGAGCAAGCACGTCCAGTGCCCGCAGTTCGTTGATGTCCACGAGCCCTCCCTGCTCGTGAGCGCGCAGATGCGCCAGGCCTCGGTCCGCGGCCAGCGTCGCGCGCATGGCGTGGAACATGTCACCGCTGAACCAGGTCACGGTGTCCACCGACAGACTGGTGGGAATGCCGTACCTCCGCAACTTCTCGGTGGGAGGATACCCTTGCCCGCCGTGCAAGTCGCTTTCCGCCGCCACCGAGGCTGTCCCCCCACTTTCAGCGATCAGTCGGTACGACTCGTCCGTGAAAGTTGTCGCGTGCACATATGTCGTGCTCGGCAGCAGTAAGCCGGCGTCACGCAACCTCTCCGGCAGGTCGGCGGGCTGCCGGCCCACGACGCCGGCATGGGTGGTGATTTCGAACCCGCGGTCGCGGGCCCAAGTCCAGGCCGGCCGCTCGGGGAAGTCGGCGGTGAACACGTCGAGCGCGATCTGCAAGGTGACCCGCTCGTCGGCGGTCGGGAACCGCTCCGATCGCAACCGGTCGATGTCACCGCGCAGAACCCAGTCCTGCGCCGGCTCGGCGTAGTTGCCGTAGGCAAGCCTGGCGCGTGCACCGGAGTCCAGCAGCGCGTCGACCACCGCGTCGGCATGCTGAGGGGTGCGCATATTGTGCGACCAGTCCACGACGGTGGTTGTACCGCTGTCGACCGCTTCGATCGCCCCCAGCAAGCTGCCGGCGTACACGTCATCGGGCGTGAACAGCGGTCCGAAGCGACCGAACATCAGGTCGACGTAGTTGCCGAGTGTCCAATCAGCGGCGATCCCGCGCAGGACCGTCTGCCACATGTGCCGGTGGGTATCGATCATGCCTGGCTGGACCAGCTTGCCCTGCAGGTCAAGCACGGCGGCGTCGGCAGGAGCTCGCAGACGCCGTCCGATCGCGGCAATGCGCCCGTCAATCACCAGCACGTCGGCCCTCGGCACTACACCCCGCGCCGGATCCATCGTAATGACAGTTCCTCCACGCAGGAGCAACGGCCGGCCAGGGCGTAGATCGACTTCTCGCGACCGCGTAGTGGTCGCGCTTGCCGTCGGGACAACGGTCGTCGCGGCGACCGCGGCACCCGCCGCCCCCGCGCGCTGCAGCAGTTTGCGTCGTGACCATTGCGGAGCGGGCGCGGCACCGTCCGGGCTCGGGGTGGCCGACGATGGCTCATCACTCAGGGACATCGGTTCTCCTCACGACTTCGGGACCGGACAAGGTCGTTCGATCGCCTAGTAGTTAATGTTTGAATCATAGAATTATCTGCCTGCGCAGGCAAGTTTTAGCCGCTAGATGCAGGCTCCTGCCCCCAACGACCGGTTGCGGTGGTCAGTTTGTTGACTTCATGTGCACTTGAGGTTGGACCGTAGCGTCATGGATGAGTCCGCGCAGCCCGACCTCATCGAGATGAGGCCCGACGTGATTGCTTTGCAGGTGAAGTCGTTCGAGCTGCTGAAGCTCGGCCCAGGTGACCGCTTCCTCGATGACGTCGACCGTGGCAACGAGCAAGCGCTCGGTCAGCTGATTCGCGCCCAGATCAGAACGATCGGCGTCGACACCGATCCTGCGGTCGTGACGAGCGCTCTGGCCTTCGATCCCAACGCGCCACTAAACGTCGCACCAGCGGATCGACTGCCCCTGAAGGACGGAACCCTCGACGGCTACCGCACTTCCCCGCACTTCCCCTTGATCAGCGATCTTCGAGCGACTTTGGTTGAGGCTCGGCGCGTCCTGCGACCCGGCGGTCGAATCGTGCTCGTCGGGCCAGACTACGGCTTCTTCTTGATGGATAGCGACGATCACGATCTCACCGACGTGATCGGCCTTGGCCTTGAGTCCCGCTTGACCTTCCCTCGAGCCGCGCGGAGCTACCGGAATGTTCTCCTCGATGTCGGCTTTTCCGGCGCGCAGGTGGATGTTCACACCGAGGTGATCACGGACTACCAGAGATTGAGCGGACAACTCAAGACTGCAGCTGAGGCTGCGGTCACCAAGTCGTTAATCACCCGTGGTGAAGCCAACAGCTGGCTGACCGAGCAGGTCGAGCGTGGTCACCGTGACCGCTTCTTCGCAGTCCTGCCGACCTTGCTTGTTGCAGCAAGCCGATGAGCATCAGCTCCTCGTTGTGTACCACCGGCTGCGAAGGTCGCTGTGAGCGAGCTCACTCGTGCGATGGGGCTTGCTTTCAAGAGCGGTTGAACTTTTAGCATCTAGTGCCAGACCGCTGCGAGCCGCGCCTCCGGACGGTCAAGAGCCGGCCCTGCGTCACATCACCACGCGCTCGCGATCCTCAAGAAGTACAGCTGACTCACCAAGCCTCTAGGAGCCTTTCCCTTGTCCGCACCCCTTCGCGTCGCCGTCGTCGGCGCCGGACCCGCCGGCATCTATGCCGCCGACATCCTTATTCAACTTGTGCCCGATGCTCGGGTGGACCTGTTCGAAAAGCTGCCCGCCCCCTACGGACTCGTCCGTTACGGAGTATCCCCGGACCATCCTCGGATCAAGAAGATCATCGAGTCGCTCCACGTCATGCTGGAAGCTGGGCGCCTCCGGCTCCTGTGCAACATCGACATCGGCACCGATCTCACCGTCGATGAACTCCGCAGTGCCTATGACGCGGTGATCATTGCTACCGGGGCCATCACCGACGTCCCGCTGAACATCCCAGGAGTCGAACTACCTGGTTCATTTGGAGCCGCCGACTTCGTCTCCTGGTACGACGGACACCCGGACGTCCCGACCTTGTGGCCCCTCGAAGCGGAGTCAGTCGGTGTCATCGGCGCCGGCAACGTCGCCCTCGACGTGAGCCGTATGCTGATCAAGCACGCTCACACCTTGCTCGAGACCGACATCTCCGACAACGTCCACAGCAGCCTCGCCGCGAACCCGATCCGCGACCTGCACCTGTTCGCTCGCCGCGGACCTGCCGACGTCCGGTTCTCACCGACCGAGATGCGTGAGCTCGGCCAGCAGCACGACGTCGACATCGTCGTTGATCCTGCCGACCTCGAAGCCGACCCACACATCGAGCGGATGACCAGGCAGTTCGCCCCGACTCGGCATGTCGTGGAAACGATGCGTGGTTGGGCGGCCATCGCCGACTCTGAACGCACCGCGTCTCGGCGGGTCCATCTGCACTTCTATCAGGCTCCGGTCGCGATCCTCGGGAGCGACAAAGTCGAGGGGCTCCGGATGGAGCGGATGACACCGGATGGCTATGGCCACGTAACCCCATCAGGTACATTCGTCGACCACCAGGTACAAGCCGTTTATCGCGCGATCGGCTACGCCAGCACTCCACTGCCGGGAGTACCTTTCGACCATGCCGCCCGCACGGTCCCACACCGAGACGGTGCCGTCACCGACGAGAACGGCAACAACATCCCCGGACTTTTCGCCACCGGCTGGATCAAGCGCGGCCCGGTCGGCCTGATCGGCTCCACCAAGTCCGATGCCCGGCAAACAATCGAGACTCTGCTTGACCAGATCGGCCGCTATACCAGGCAGACGGAACCAGTGGATATCGAAAGGATCGTCGACGCGCACTGCCAGCACCACATCGACTGGGACGGCTGGTTGCGCATCGACGCGGCAGAACAACAGCTCGGAGCTGATCGTGGCCGCCACCGGATCAAGATCATCAGCCGCAAAGAGCTGACCACTATCGGAAGGACGCCTGCTTCACCTGACACCGCACGTGGATCTCAGCGACGATGACCGTAAGGGCCACGCTATCCGGCAACAACTTCCTCCAGGACGCACCAGGCCGCGTCCCCACCCTGTCACGTGCCGACTGGTGTCCACAACAACCGCCCGCGCACATCGAATCCATGGCCAACATGCCTAGCCGAGCCACGACTATGACCGTGATCGCATCGTTCGCGGTGAGCCCGCTCGTAGCGATGCCCTGAGTATCTGCTTCGACGTCGGCGGCGTGAACACGCAGAGCCTCCTCCGCACCTGCCGACGGATCCGCGAGCAAACCCTGGCATGCGACCGACAACGAGCGGTGCGACAGATCGGAGGGCCGGCCGGGCCGAGGTCATCAGCTGGTGCTCAGCCGATGACCTCGGACTGGATTTTCGGCAGTACCGAACCTGAAGGACTGACGCCGACCGATGAGTAGGTCGCTGCGTTCGCCCCAACCTGGCAACCAGCCGCGTTCTCAAGCGCCTTCTGCTCCTCCAGAGAAAGAACTTCGTCAGTCGGCGGCGATGGCGCAATACCGGCGCAGTTTCATGAGTTCCGCTCGTTCCGGAGGAGAACGGCGGCAACAGGGACTGTTAGAGCAAGGACCGCGGCGCCGACGATGAAGGTTGTCTGCAAGGCGGGCATAGAGAACGTGATGCCGGTGTGGTTGCCGGCAATGTTGACGTAAACGGTGTTCAGGAGGGCAACGCCCACTGCCCCGCCGACCTGTTGCGCGACGTTGAGAACGGCGCTGGCCACACCTACATCAGACGGATCGACCCCGGAAACGGCGTGGTTATTCAGCGGCGTCAGCGCGAGGCCGAGTCCCAACCCCAACAGAATCGTCACTGGCAGCGTGCCGCCGAGCAGCCCTGGCGATCCAGACAGCTGGGACAGCATTCCCATTCCGATCGTCGCCACCGACAGGCCGATGACGGCGAGTGCTTTTGCTCCGACCCGGGCGTGAAGCCGTGGCACACTTAGTGCCGCGGCGACCAGGACGATACTGAAGGGAACCAAGGCTAGGCCGGCCTGTAGCGGGCTGTAGCTCAGGTGATCCTGGAAGTAGTACGGCAGCAGCAGAAACATTCCAAACATCGACGCCATGGCGAGACCGGTGATCAGGAACGCGCCGGCGCGGTTTCGATCGGTGAGGACGTGAAGTGGGAGGAGCGGTTCCTGGCCTCGCTTCTGCCAGAAAACGAAAGCCGTCAGCAAAGCCAAAGCCGCGACCAGCAAGATGATGGGGGTCGGCGAGGTCCAACCGCTCTCGCCTGCCAACGTCAGGGCCGCCACCAAGCCGGTGGTCGCGCCGACGGCCAAGATCGCGCCAAGCACGTCGTAGCGACGACGGCCGCTGGCGCGGGACTCGGTCAAGGTCAGAAGACCGATGCCAAGCGCGATGGCCGCGAAGACGACGTTGATGAACATCGACCAGCGCCAGCTGAGGTAGTCCGTCAGCACACCCCCGATCACCAAGCCCATACCGCCGCCGCTACCTCCCGCTGCGGTGTAGATCGCGAAGGCTTTGGCCCGCTCGCGGGTCTCGACAAAAGTGGCCGACAGCAAGGACAGCGCGGAAGGCGCCAGTGCGGCGGCAGCTACGCCTTGCACGGCTCTGGCCGCGATCAGCACAGCAGGAGTGGTCGCGAGGCCGCCCGCCAACGATGCCAGACCGAAAACGACGAGCGAAATCATCAAGGTACGCTTACGTCCGGCGTAGTCGGCGATCCGACCGCCCAGCAGGAGCAGTCCGCCAAAAGTGATTGCGTACGCTGTCACTGCCCAGCCGCGGCCGACGTCACTCAAGCCCAGCTCACGCTGCATCTGCGGCAAAGCTATGTTGATCACGGTTGCGTCCAAGACAACCATCAAAGTGGCTGTGGTGATCGCCGCCAGCGCAAACCACTTCGATCTGCTCTTAGTATCAGAAGCTATATCAGGCAAGGTCATCGACCTGTTCTCCTTCATCGGACTCGGCACGCCATCACTCTGCCGCGCTATGGCGACCGTCGCAAAGAACGTTGCCATTTCGGCAACGCTGCGGGCGTCAGGTCTCGATGACCCACTGCCGGAGCGGTGTGCGCACGGGCACCTCGCCGTGCACACCTCCGGATGACCGATCACTATTGATCGGAAGCGCGCTCAGCCCGACGGCTCCCGCGTAATCGCATCCGGCCAGGATCGATTCGACTCACAGCAGTACACGATCACGCCGTGCCTGGAACAGGCCTAGGAGTTGTCAGCGAGGACGACTTCGAGCAGACCCGGGAACCGCATGTCGAGATCTTCGCGGCGCAAGGTGAGGTACAGCTTGCGCCCGGAGGGACGCTGCTCGATCACTCCGCTCTCGCGCAGCGCCCGCCAGTGATGAGTCAGTGACGATCGGGGGACGCCAGGAAGGATCTCGCCACAGAAGACCTCCGACCCGGTGGCCAACGCGCGCACGATCTCCATGCGAACGGGGTGCCCTAGGGCCGCGAGCACATCGACCAGTTCAATTCGCTCGGCGTCTGGGTGGTGAAGTGCCGCCATGACCTCATTGTACGCATATCGCGTACATGACCTCAGTGAGCGTTGACAGCCAGCCCTTCATGTACGAGACTCTCGTACAATAATAGTACGAGATTCGCGTACTGTCGTACAACGCGTCCCGTACTTCCTCTGATGCGTGAGCGCACACCTGCGCCGCGGCCATCTTGATCGCACTGGAGAAGGTTTCATGACTCTGTCCCTGGATACGTCGGTTTCCGACGCCGCTCTGGCCCGATCCCTCGACGGCGACTTCACCAGCCGTCACGCCGAGGTCAACGGCATCTTCATGCACTACGTCACCGGAGGCAGTGGCGAGCCATTGTTTCTTCTGGGTGGATGGCCTCAGACCTGGTGGCAGTGGAACATGGTCATGCCTGCGCTGGCGCGCCACTACCGAGTTTTCGCCGTGGATCTTCGCGGCATGGGCGGCTCGAGCAAGCCTGTCGACGGATACGACAAGAAGACAATGGCTCAAGACATCCACGAACTCGCCCGCCACCTGGGTCTGGACCGAATTCACATTGCAGGTCACGACATCGGTGCCATGGTCGCGTACGCGCACGCGGCCAATCATCCGGAGGCCACCGCGAAGATCGCGATGCTGGACGTGGCACACCCAGACGACGGCTGGTCCTCCTTCGGTTTGCTGCCCGAATCCGACCAGCACGTTGAATCGGTCATCGAGTCGGGCACCCGTTCTTACCTGTGGTGGTTCGCCTTGAACCAGGTCAACAACCTGCCGGAGGTCCTCTTTGAGGGGCGGATGCGGCTGCTGGTGAACTGGCTGTTCAACCGCCAGGCCAAAGACCCAGACTCGATCGACGACCATTCGCGCGAGGTGTACACCCACGCTTACAACTCGGCAACCGCGATCCGAGCGGGCAACGCATGGTACAAGGCGTTCAACCAAGACATCATGGACGCCCAGAGCTATTCGCCAGTCACCGCACCGTTGCTCGCGCTGGGCGGCGCCGAGAGCAACTACATCTACCTGCGGGAGCTGATGCCCGCCAAGGGAACGGACGTACGGGTCGTCGAGATCGCCGACTGTGGTCACTACATCCCCGAAGAACAGCCGCAAGCCGTCGTGGACGAGCTGATCGCCTTCCTTGGCGAGCTCGGCTCGATCCGATGAGCGCTGCGGAGACTGTCGTCCCGCAGCTGCTTGTGCGGCGCGTCCTGGCCGAATTCGCCGGCGGCGTCCTGCTCGTTTTTCTCGGCATCTCGGCCATGATCGCCGTCACATGGGTCGCCGAACCCTTGGCCGACTGGCCGGGAGGTCGGTACCTGCTCAGTCTGCTGCTCGGCCTCGCGTTCGGGTACGCGGTCACCCTGGTGGTGTACTCGCCCCTCGGTCGGATCAGTGGCCAGCTGAACCCATCCTTCACCCTGGTGCACTGGATGGCTGGGTGGCAGTCCGCTCGTACGACCGCCTTTTACCTCGTTGCGCAGCTGGTCGGTGGAGCACTCGGCGGCGCAGCCCTGCTCGTCTGGAGAGCGCGCGGAGCCGAGTTCCGGTACGGCGCGACGGTACCGATGCCCCAGGTGTCGTTGTGGATTCCCGCGGTTGCCGAGCTCGTGAGTACGATGCTGATCGCCCTCGCAATTATCGCGATCGCCCGCGGTCGGGTCACCGGCAGCTGGGCATTCCATCTCGTGCCGATACTTTACGGCGTCCTGGCTCCAGTCGCGGCCCCGCTTTCGGGTCTCAGTACGAACCCTGCGCGCACGCTGGGCCCGGCTCTGGTCGCCGATCAGTACGAACATCTGTGGTTCTACTTCGTGGTTCCACCACTCGGCGCCGTCCTCGCAGTGCTCGTCAGTCCGAGCTTGTGGCCGCGCAACCGACAGCGGATTCTGCCAGGCGGCGACGCGCCGAACGATGACGCGCGAATCCCGCGGACCGAAGCTCCGCGCGCTAGTGGTGGCCTCGGTGACGGCCGCACCCGCGCGGACCGTACCCGAGCCTGGTTCCGAGGGCCGGACTAAAGCTCCAGGGGCGATCGCGGCCGTAGTCGCTTCGAGCAGCTCCGTTGGGCCCGCACAAGGGTGCAACGCCATGAGGTGACATCGATTCGCTCGGCGCCGACAACCAGAGCGGAATATTTGCCTGCACAGATAAGTTTCATCAGACGTTGAGGTGCTCTGCCTCTGCAAGCCTGGAGAGGAACGGGAATGACCTTCGAGATTGGCATCATGACGTTCGGTGAGCTGACCGAGGACTTCGCCACCGGTGCCGTACCGTCGCCGCGGCAACGCGTCCGCGAAACGATCGAGCAGGCGAAACTCGCGGACGACGTGGGGCTCGACATCTTCGGAGTCGGCGAGCACCACCGGTCCGACTTCGTCGGCTCGGCTCCAGCGATCCTGCTGGCAGCCGCAGCGATGCGCACAGAGCGCATTCGCCTAACGAGTTCGGTGACCGTACTCAGTTCAGAGGACCCGATCCGCGTCTGGGAGCAGTTCGCGACGATCGACCTGTTGTCCGCCGGCCGCGCCGAGATCATCGCGGGACGCGGCTCGTACACGGAGTCCTTCCCGCTGTTCGGGTACGACTTGCGGGACTACGCGGAGCTGTTCCGTGAGAAGCTCGATCTGCTGCTCAAGATTCGTGACCGGAACCCACTGACGTGGCAAGGACGCTTCCGCTCCCCTCTGGTCAACGCGGACATCGCCCCTCGGGCAGATGGCGACACCATCCCGATCTGGGTCGGGGTCGGAGGATCACCGGCGTCCGCCGTCAGCACGGGGCGGCTCGGCCTGCCGATGGCGCTCGCCCTGCTACTGGGTCCGTTGAGCTCGCACAGGGAGACGGTCGAGCTTTACCGGGAGGCCGCCGCGCAGACAGGGCATGATGCAGCCGCGCTGCCGATCAGCATCAACGCCCACGGCTACGTCGGGAGTACCAGCCAGCAGGCCCGGGACGTTATGTACCCGTACTTCGCGCAGGGCATGTTGGACAACAACCACCAGCGAGGCGAAGGCTTCTACCTGTCCCGTCCCACGTTCGACGTGCAGTCTTCGCCGGGGGCCGGCCTGCTCGTCGGCAGCTCCCAGGAGGTCGTCGACAAGTTGCTCACCTACCACCAGCTCTATGGCCTCAACCGTGCCATCCTCCAGGTGGGCTTCGGCGGGATGCCACAAAAGCAGCACCTGGAAGCGATCGAGCGGCTCGGTACCGAGGTGGCGCCGATCGTCCGACGCGAGGTCGCCGCCCGGGAGGAGAAGGCAGCATGACCACCACCATCACATCCACCGTCAGCGAGGGGGGTACGGCTGCCGGTGCCGCGTCCGCCGCCGGAACCGCACGGCCCGAGCAGCCGAACGGAGCGACGCTGCGCGTCGTCGTAGTCAACGGCAGCCCGAACCAGCCCTCGAAGACGATGGGGCTGGTCGACGCCGTAGTCGGCACCCTGAAAGGAATGCTTCCTGTCCAGATGTCCCAGATCGACGTGTACCGCCTGGGGCCTGGTTTCACCGGGGCGATCGAGCGCGACGACATCACCGCCGAGACCACCCCCGATGTCGAGGCCGCGCTTCGGCTCGCCGAGCAGGCTGATCTCCTGATCGCGGCGACTCCGGTGTTCCGCGGCTCCTACCCCGGCCTGTTCAAGCACTTCTTCGATCTGGTCGACCAGTACGCGCTGGCCAACAAGCTCGTCCTGCTGGTCGCGACCGGTGGAAGCGAGC
Source organism: Kribbella italica (assembly GCF_014205135.1). NCBI lineage: Bacteria > Bacillati > Actinomycetota > Actinomycetes > Propionibacteriales > Kribbellaceae > Kribbella > Kribbella italica. The sequence continues at coordinate 8,827,168 of NZ_JACHMY010000001.1, read as the reverse complement.
GCCACACGCTCGCCCTGGATCATGCACTGCGGCCGCTGTTCGCGTTCTTCCAGTCGATGACCGTGCCCGTAGCGTTCTTCGCCTCCGCAGGAGACTTCGACGGGACCGTCCTGCTCAACCCTCGCGTCTACGGCCGCATCGAGATGGGCCTCACCGATGTCGTGGACCTGCTCCGGACCCGTGCGAGCGGAACTTCGAAGTAGTCTCGAGGGCACTGCCCTGTGGCCACCGATTGCAGTCGGCAGGCGGATCTCTCTAGCTTCTCGGCGACCCGGTGACAGAGCCAACGCGATACGGTGGCAGCGTGGAAAGTGAAGAGTTCGGCGCGCTCGATCAAGCGGCCTGGAGCGGATTTCTCCGGACTCACGATCGGTTGTGGCGAGCGATGGAAGCCGGCTTGGCTCCACTGAACGTCAGCATGGCCGAGTTGGACGTACTCCTCGCTCTCAACGCCGCCCGGCCGCGCGGCGTACGGATGTCGGACCTGGCCGAACGGCGCCTGATGTCCAGCGGGGGCTTCACCCGACTGGCGGATCGGCTGGAGGAACGCGGTTTGATCGAGCGGCGTCGCTCCACCGTCGATGGCCGCAGCCTCGAGATGGTCATGACGGCACAGGGCCGCGCGCTGCTTCGCCGTGCGCGGCGTCAGCACCATGTCGATGTACGTGCTCTGTTCCTGGACCGGCTCGGCGAGGACGACCTCCGCCAACTGAGCGCGATCTGGGCCGCGCTGGATCCTGCCGGCACTCACCCGGACGACGACGAAGCCGCGTCTTGACCACTACATCTCACCCTCGGCCGATGCGTCCAAGCGCGAGCACGACCGCGTCGTACCGACGTGGAACTACCTCACCGCCCATGTCTATGGCAACCTCGTCGTCCACGACGCCCCGGGCTGGCTGGACACCCTGGTCCGGCGCCTGACAGCAATGCAGGAGGCCGACTCGGCGCAGCCGTGGTCAGTGGACGACGCACCCGCGAAGTTCGTCGCCGGCCAACTGCGCGCGATCGTCGGGGAACGGCTGATGATCACCGGATCGAAGCGAAGCTGAGCTGAGCTGAGCCAGAACCGGTCCGAAGCCGACATTGACGACGGCGTCACATCACTGACCACCCGAGGCGACTCCGACGCCGCCAGGCCGTACGAGCAGCAAAACCAGCTCGCTGAGGGCACCGCGGTCGTGCGGGCCGGACTCCGACCGAACCTGACCGAGACTGGCGTCTTCGGTATGGATTGGAGCCGTCGCCGGTCAGCTGGACCTTGAACGGGCACGGACGTGCACACGCTCGCCTTGTTGTCCGAACAGGCTCAGGATCTCGGCTGCCCCTGAGGGAGGGGTCCCGAACCAGTGGGGCGTTCGGGTGTCGAATTCCGCGGCCTCTCCGGGGCCGAGCAGAAGGTCGTGCCCGGCCAGGACGAGCCGCAGACGACCGGTCATGACGTACACCCACTCGTACCCTTCATGCACGTTGAGATCGGGGTCGGTCGCCGCTCCGGGTGGGTAGATCATCTTGTAGGCCTGGATGCCGCCCGGTCGCCTGGTCAGCGGCAGCATCGTCACGCCGTCCCGGACCACCGGCCGCAGATGGATCCTCGGGTCACCGGTGGGGGGCGCGCTGACCAGCTCGTCAAGGGTGACCCCGTAGATTCGGGCGAGCGGGAACAGCATCTCCAGGCTGGCCCGCCGCTGCCCCGACTCGAGCCGAGACAACGTGCTCTTGGAAATCCCCGACTCGCCGGCCACCACATCCAGGGTCAGCTGCCGCTGAGTCCGGAGTTGCCGGAGCCGGGGACCAGCTGCAGCGATAGCGCGTTCCAGTTCTTCAGACACCTCGCAATGTTGCCATAACGGGGACATGAGTCGTCCGCCTGCGCACACCTACCGTGCTCGTCGAGCAGGTTGATCGAGATGAAGGAGCCGAAATCGCCACCGAAGCGGTTGACGTGACTGGTGTTGACGGCGGCGCCGGGCTGATCGGAGCGTTGCTGCTCGCCCGTTGGCGCCGCTCGGTCGTTGTGGCCGATGCGGGGCATCCGCGGCGGCCCAGGGGAAGGACGGCGAGTACGAGCTCATCATCGTTGACGCACAGGCCCCCCGACTGACCGCCTGCAGGGGGGATCGCCGTCTATCCCGAGAATCGACGCGTGGCGGCCGGGTACCGGCGTCACCCCGAACGCGCAACGGTGTAGCAGGAGACCGGCAGCAGCCTTGGTTCCCGACTGCCGTGACAACGCCGGGCGCGCTGCTGATCACAATCGAGGGCGAGTCCTTCGCGGCCGGCGTCGGGCGGTAGAAGGATCAGCGGATCGAGGTGCGGGGATCGCGTTGCAGGCGCGGTACCTTCAGCGGCCGACCCGACCTTCCGCCGGGGACGACTTCGATTGTCATTCCGACGGAGGCGGCTCGCCCATCATCCGGCGAGGTCGTCCTGGATGAACCGGGCGCCGTGTTCGCCGATGACAACGGCCGGTGCCAGGAGGTTCCCACTGGCGGGCGGAGTCCGGAAACATCGATCAGCGGAGCCCGCGTGCTCCGTTGACTCGAAGCCGCGAATCGACGACTGCGGTGGGGTCGGCCCATGCTGGCGGCAGGACGTTGCGGTTCCGTGTCGCCGATCTTGTTGTGGATCTCCGCGGCCCGATCCTCGCGACTTCGTTCGCCGTCACGCCAAGGTGACGTCCAACCGGGAAAATCCACGGAGGACCCGCGAGTTCAACCTCTCTTGCGAGCCCGCGAGCCGCATGTTCGGGTATCGCTGGAACAGTTGGCGCAATGCCAGCGAGACTTCCCTCGATGACATGGAAGCGCCGATGCAGTAGTGAGGTCCGGCGCCGAACGCCAGGTGCTGATGCGCGTTGGGCCGGCCAGGCAGGAACCGGTCCGGCTCAGCGAACACCTGCGGATCACGGTTCGCACCCGCCAGCAGTACGATGATGGGCGTGCGCGCGGCCACCAGCTGCCCCGCGAGTTCCGCGTCCCTCTTCGCCACGCGCACCGTGTACTGCACGGGCGAGTCGTAACGCAGAGACTCCTCGACGACGGACGGCAAGTGATCCGGTGGGGATAGTGACCCGCCAGCGGACAGCACTCTGAACAACGAATTGCCGATCAGGTTGACCGTGGTCGCGAAACCGCCCAGCAGCAACATCTCGCAGGTCGCGACGACGTCCCGTTCGCTCAGTTCAGCCGGGCAGCGGCGGACCAGCTCGTCAATCAGGGTTCGCTCTGCCGTCGGACCGGAGCCGATGCGCTGCCGGAAATAGGCGGTCATCTGCGCGACGGCCGCGTCGGATCGCCGGCGGTCGCGGCTGGAGCGAGGACCGTCCAGCAAGCGGGCAAACAACTTTGCCCACGCCGCGAACCGGTGAGCGTCTTCGACCGGTAGTCCCAGGAGATGACAGATCGTCCACAGCGGTACGACCTCGGCAAAGTGAGGGATCAAGTCGACAGTGCCGCTGGTGGGCATCCTGTCCAAACAGTACTCAACCACAGCCTCCAGGAGCTCATCGACGTCGCGGCTACCCCTTGGTGTGAACCGGGGGCGACCAGAGCACGTAACGACGTGTGCCTCGGCGGATCCATGCGCAGGAACGCGTCGTCCAGCGGGTGGATCAGCGAATCGTCCGTGGTCGCCCGCTGCCTCGGCGCACCCGTTGGTACGACTCCAAAGTCGGCGCTGGTCAGCACATGCCGCGCAACCGGGTGGGAGGCTGTGAAGCGAAGACCGCTTCGGCTGGACGCCAGCCCGCCCGCTTCTCGGATCATTTTGTAGTAGAGGTTTCCGTCACTGCCTGGCGACATCCGAAGCACCCTGGCACAGGGGTCCCCACGCAGCGCGTCGAAGACCAGCGTGGCGCGCTTCTTGCTCGCGACCAACCGTCTGCCTACCGTACGGTTCCAGTGCATCGGCCGGCTGTCAGCCCTTCGCATTGGCCCGGTAGGGCGACCAGTAGAACTGCCGGTAGAAGTTCTCTGCCAGCGTCACCCAGGTCTCCAGTTGTTCACGGCTGGCGAGGAAGCGGTGCATGTTGACCAGCAACCACGTCCACACCGCCTGGCTGTCCCGGCAGTTGGCACAGTCTCCTGAGGTGCAGCAGAACTGGACGGTGTGATCCGAGCGGTAGGTGTTGAACCCGCGCAGCACAGGGTGTCCGTCCACCACCCTATCGGCGTGCGCGGGGTGGTCGACACTAATGCTGGGACAGGTCTCGCCGCCGAACTCCCCCCAATGCGATCGGCCGGTCACGAGGGTTTCGAAGTAGTACGGGTGACCGATCACGGTCTCCGGGTACTTCAGGTGCAATCGGGTCATCTCCGCGATGGCACGCTGGTCGTCGGCGATCCTGCTGGAGGGGTCGGTACCGTAGTCACTGTAATAGCCGAAGTTGAGCTGGTTCCCGTTGTCGGCGATGGCTTTGACGGTCTCCTCCAGGTAGGGCATACCGGGCTCGCTGACGGTGAAGATCCACACGACACGCGGATCGTCGCGGTACGCGGCGAGGCCCAGCTCGAACAGGCCGCCGATACGGCTGCCATTCGGCCGATGTCCGCGCAACTCGTCGTCCACGGGACCACCGCCCCACAGCGACACGGCCACGTTGATGTGCTCCAGCCCATCCCGGGGAACCGGCCGCGTTCCGTTCGTCACCACTGTGACGTAGGGCATCACCTCGGCGTACGCACGGATGCGGTCAGGCACCAGCGCCGGCTCCCCTCCCAGCAGCAACGTGTGCGTGACACCGGACCCGCGCAGCTGCTGCGCGAAGTCACGGATGACGTCCAGGCTGCGCACTTCGGTGCCCTGCGAGTGAAGGTCGTGTCCGAAAAACCAACATCCCTGGCAGCGCAGGTTGCAAGCGTCGGTGATGAATACTTCCGAGGTGCGCACGCTGCGCGAGAACTCAGTGAGGCGGGCCAGTCGGGCCTGCAGTGCCGGGTCGTCGGCAACGAGTTCGATTGCACGCTCCGAAACGGCTTGTTTGCTGGGCCTGATCTCCACTTGGACAGGATTTCCCACTGTGCTCCCTGCGGGTTGGAGCCGCAGCCAGGATCGCTGGACAACGGCTCGTTGTGATATTCGACCGGCCCGAATCGGTCGAAGCCCGGGACCATCCACGGACCGTCGGAGCCCGGACTCAAGATGGCGAGTGCCACCAGGCTCTAGACGACTCGACGCCTTCCGCCAAACAGTTTTACAGAATTACGTCGATCAGGCAACATGTTTCCTTACGTTTCCTTGGGTGAGCCGTCCGATCTTCCCGCGCGGGGCACCCTGCTCATTCGTCCAGCTCGATGGCGCCCGCAGGGCAGAGCACCGCGGCCTCGCGGGTAGCGCCGTGTTGGTCGGCCGACGGGTTCTGTCGCAGTACGGCGACCCCGTCCTCTTCCCGCTGGTCGAACACATCCGGCGCCGCGAGCACACACTGGCCAGCGGCTATGCAGCTGTCCTGGTCAATCGTCACGTCCATTCGAATTCTCCTCAACGATCCCAGGTGACGGGCAGCGCCGTCACGCCGTACACGAGGGTGTTGTCCTTGAACCTGATCTCCTCGAACGGCACCGCCAGTCGCAACGTCGGGATCCGCGCATAGAGCCGGGTATAGACCTCCTGCAGCTCCACCCGCGCCAGTTGTTGCCCAAGGCACTGATGCGCACCGAAGCCGAAAGCCAGGTGAGCCGACGCGTTCCTGGACAGGTCGACCTCATCAGGGTCCGCGAACGCAGTCTCGTCGCGGTTGCCGGACGAGATCGCGGCGACAAGGTACTCGCCCGCTTTGATGGTCAGGTCGCCGATCGGGAGGTCGTCCATCACGTGCCGGAACAGACCGAACTGCACGATGGTCAGATACCGCAGCATCTCCTCGACTGCCGACGGCGCGAGCTCGGGGTTCTCACGCAAGGCCTCCAGCTGGTCTGGATTCCGAAGCAGGACGAGCGTGCTGAGCGTGATCATGTTCGCGGTCGTCTCGTGGCCGGCGATCAGCAGCGTGAGCCCGATCGACACCAGCGCGGGCACGGTCAACGGGGCGCCCTGCTCCTCGGCCCGGGTGATCAGCCGGGACAGCAGGTCGTCCTCGCGCTTCTCGATCTTGGCCATCGCCAGCGAGGCCATGTACTGCTGGAGTTCGTCGTTTGCCCGCGCCACCTCGTCTTCCGGTCGGTCGATCGCGACGAGTGCCGCGCTGCGCGCCTGGAACTCGGCGCGGTCGGCGTACGGGACGCCGAGCAGTTCGCAGATCACCAACGACGGGATGGGCAGTGCGAACGCGGTCAGCAGGTCGACCGGTCCCTCGGTGGCGAGCATCGCGTCGATGTGTTCCTCGATCAACTGCTGGATCCGCGGCCTCAGAGCCTGGATCCGCCTCACGGTGAACTCGCTGGTGACCAGACGGCGCACGTCGGAGTGCCGTTCACCGTCGCTCTGCAGGATCGATCCGTCTTCGATCTCACGCTCGAGATCAGCGCCCGGTACGACGTGGGCCGACGGCGCGGACCGCGAACTCAGCCGCGGGTCGGTGAGCACCTTCCGGACGTCGTCGTACCGGCTGAAAACCCAGGCATCGACGCCGGCCGGCGTGGATACCCTCGTCGGCCCAGGAGCCTGCCGGAGCGCGGTGTAACCGCCGGCGGGATCGAACGGACACTCACTCCGACGAACGACTGGAAACTCTGTCATCGACAAGATCCTCACTTCGAAGTTGCCCGCGATCAGGAGAGCGGGTGAATCGGTTGAGATCGCTGACGGGTCGCCGCGCTCACGCTGATCAGCCTCCGCGGCCGTCAAGCTCCGGACGCGCAGTCCCTGCTGCACGTCCGGAGTTCTCTGAGCGGTTTCAGAACCTCATGGCTGATCCGCCGGTCAGCTCGCCGGGCCGATCAGCTTCCACGGCTCGTGGTCGGGGTCCGTTCCGGTGCCCGGGATATGCCCCTGAGTGGACCACTTGGCTTTCCAGACATTGCCGTTGTACTTCACGGTGACGTCCTCAACCGGTTGCTTTGCCGGGTCGTAGGTCATGCTCGAGACCCATGTCGGCGCAGAGCAGCCGCCCGCTGGTGGCGACGCTGGCGTGGACCCGCGGTTGTTCTCTGTCCGCAGCCCGAACCGGCTGGTGCCGACTGAGAGCGTGGTGTTCACCGGTCCGGTGGCCGGGAGGTAGTAGATGATCGGGATGTCCAGACTTTTCCCGCGGGGAATGATCTGGCAGTAGTCGAGCTTGACTCCGACCCGATGGAAGTCGCCACTCAACCCACCCCCGGCGTTCGGGCCGGTGTGGCCTGGTCTCACCTGCCACTTGCCACCCTGGCCGCTGGTCTTCCACTCGCCGTCCTTGATCAAGGGCGGCGTGGAGGTGGGCAGGTCGAAGTTGAAGGCTACGTCCTTGCCACCACCGATTGTGACGTCTGTGTTGTTGGTGATCCGCACCTTGGGCTGCATCGGCCAGAGGTCTGTGGACTTGGATCCGTAGTCCACCAGGTCAGCCGTGACGTCGACCGCGCCCGACGTTACCGTCACCGTACTGCCGGAGCTGCGGCTCGCGCCGTACGCACCCGCGCCGGCCAGCTGGTCGTGGAGTTTGGTGGTCATCGTGTAGCCCAGGCCGCAGTGATCCTCTTCGGTCACCGCCTCCGGACATTGGTAGTCGCCACCCAGCTCCCACATCATCACGCCACCGGCGCCTTGATCGATCGCATAGCTCGTGACCGCGTCCAGGCCCTGCTCGTCCATCGTTGACAAGAACACCTTCTTGCTGTCGTTCCACAACCAGGATGTCTTCGTGACGGCGTCCCAGGCTCGTGCGTACTGTCCGGTGAGGCGGTCGGACGTGTCGGTTTCCGGAGTCAGTCCCACGCTCTTCGCGTAGACGGGCATGAGGTTGAACTGCAGGTTCTTCGCGTGCCACATCGGGTTGGTACCGGAGCTCATCTCCGCGCCGTTACCCGTCTCGTCGTGCCAGATGTTGTCGATGCCGACGGCCCCGTTCCCGCACGGCCGGACGATACCGGTACCGGGTTGGCAGTCGGTCCCCGGAGCGCTGCCCCACAAGCCGTGGTCGCCACCGGTGACATCCTTCCAGCCGCGCGTGTAGTAGGGGACACCGATGTTGATCCGCCCCGCCTGCATGGCGCCGCGGAGGTAGTGGAACGCCCAGTCGGTGTTGAAGTAGCCGATGCCGTCGTACTCGGGAGTCTCGTAGAGGTCCTTCAGTTCCACATCGCCGCCGTCGTCGTACAGCGTGGCGTTGGGGCCGACCACGTCGTTCCAACTGCCGTGGAAGTCGTACGCCATCAGGTTGGTGAAATCCTGATACTGCAGCGCCTTCTGGTTCGCCATGCCCCGGACCAGGTACCCGGACGCCGATGACGCCGACGTCAGCAGGTAGTAGCTGCCGTCGTTGGCGGCGGCGCGGTCCAGCTTCTCGCGCAGAGTCTTCATCAGCGCCGCGTAGCTGTCCGGCAGCCCTGGTCGCCGGGATCGCGCCGCGTCCCAGTCGTTCAGGTTGCCGGTCTGGTCCAGCATGGTCGGATACTCGAAGTCGATATCAACCCCGTCGAAACCGTACGTGCGCAGGAAGTCCACCGCAGAGTCGGCAAAGGTGTTGATCCCACCCTGGTTGACGGTGCCATCGGCGTTGGTGGTCATGGCGTAGAAGCCTTGGGACTCGGCCCAGCCGCCGACCGAGATCATCGTCCGCACCCTCGGATGCTGCCTCTTGTACTTGGTCAGCAGATTGAAGTGTCCCTGGTACGGCAGGCGAGGGTCCATTTCGGCGCCGGGGTTGCCGGGCCAGGTCATGCCGATCGCCGGGTTGTCAGGTCCGGGAGCACCCACCGATATCCGGTTGGCCGCGACTTTGGCGAACGCGTAGTTGATGTGCGTCACCTTCGACCACGGGATGTTCTTGACCAGGTAGTACGGCGTCCCGTCGGCGCCGGTGCGGGCGCCGTTGAAGTAGCCGACCACGCGCCGGGAGCGGCCTGCGCCGAGCCACTCGCGCCCTTCCGAATCGTAGACGTCGCAGTATGGGGTGGCCACTCCTCCGGTCGCCGGCATCCCGTCCGGGCGGCAGGTGTGGTGGATACCGGTCGGCGGCTTGGTACCGCCGTCGTCGCCACCTGGGTGCGCCTCCATGGGGTCGCCGACCCCGCCGTTGACCGCGCTCGGCGGGTCTGGCGGAGTGATGCCGTTGTAGGCGTTCCAGGTGTAGTCGAGGTCTGCGGAGGTGGGCTTGCCCGGCCAGTTGAAGTAGTTGTGGACCAACTCAGCCGGGTTGGTCGCGAGGTAGCCCTGCCCCGGGAGGTCGTTGGCGTCGTCCCAGGCCCAGCCCGGGTTGGCTGCGTCGGTGTGGCACTCGCCATCGGCCGGCCCGACCACCCCGCCTTCGCCGCAGATGGCACCGTTGGGGTTGCCGCCGTCATCACCGGCAAAGTTTTTCGGCGTGGCGAAAAGAGTCGTGAGATCGCGGTTCTCCCACATCCCACCGGGGGCGAAGACGTCGGTCGGGGCGTACTGCACGTCCCTATCATTAGGCCCCTCAGGCACCTCGGCGGTAGAGCCAGGGTTGTAGAGGACACCGTCGCCGTTGTCGTACTGGTCTCCGAGGTCGGGGGACGGCTGCCGGATCGCGCCCATGGCGAACGCCGCGTGGGAACCTGCCTGCTGACCTGTCCACGGGCGCTCATGCCCGTCGCCGTATGGACTTGCCTTCATGGCGATTCTGCCGTCGCCGTCCTCGTCGCCACTGGAGAAGTCGCTGCCGTCGGGCAGCCAGGAGTAGAAGTCCTTGTGAGAGACCGTGATCACGGCCTTGAGCGTGCCGTGCTCGGAGCCGTCGTTGGCCACGACGAGCAGAGCTCCTTCGGCGTCGTTCTCGTGCTCGCTCAGGTCCTCCTGAAAGTCCTCGAGCGAACCGTCCGCCCAATCGCGTGGGTGGAAGTACGTGTACAGCAGGTACGAAAAGCTCGGCGTCTGCACCACCGAGTAGTACACGTGAGCGGCCAGCGGTCGTTCGCTCGTGTTCTCCCAGTTGTTGCGACCATTGAGATCGCCGTCGAAGTCGAACGCGGCCAGGTAGTCCGACTTGCCGTCCAGTGAGGTCTCGCCGCTGGTATCGACGTCCTGGAAATGCACCGGCGCCCACCACTGGGCGAGCTCGGCACGCTCGGTCGAGGTGGACGGAGCCGCTGTAGGCGCCGCGGCGGCAGGGGCAACCTCGACGGCCCCTGACACGGCGAGCAGAGCGAGGACGAGGACGGCGATCAGAGATCTTGGAAGTAGCTGCACACGATGGCGAAATGTCGCCATTATTCCTCCGTTTACTCGACGGGGCGGGACGATCGCCAGGAGCATGCGCGAGACGCACGCCACCTGTTGTGAGCGGTTGTCGATACCAATCCCCGCGAGCGGGGGCGGAGCCGCTCACCATCGATTATCCGGCCGGGGTGATGCCCGGAGGGACCCACAGTGGGTCTACGCAACCCCCACATTGCCACTGCAAAGCGGACGAACCGATTCGTTACTGCCGGCCTCCCACACCGGCCATTCACACGCCTCCTCGGGCTCACCGTGTTGTGTCGTTCAGCTTCGAGCGCTTCGGTACCCGCTGCTCGTCATAGTTGCCGACAGCAAGGATGACGCCTCGCGGTCAGCTACGATTGGAGCTCTACATCGCGAGGCACGACAATGGGGGCGATCACGCAGCATGGGTACCGTGAACGTACTGTCGGGAGCACAACTTGCCGACGGCAACGTCGTCGATGTGCTGGTGGACGGCGAATATGTACGCGGGGTCGGCCCGGCGGGCTCGCTGCGTGACCACCCTGGCGAGCACACTGACCTGCGGGGTTTCCTCCTGGTCGAAGCTACCGTTGAACCCCACGCTCACCTCGACAAGACCAGGACCTGGGACGACGTCGGCTGTACCAGTGGCGAACTGACCGACGCGGTGGCGGCTTGGCACCACTGGTCGGCGAATCGTCATCAGGAAGATGTGAGGCGGCGAGCCGACCTGACGCTGACGGAGATGCTCGCCAATGGCACAACGGTGGTACGCACCCATGTGGACGTATTACCCGGCCCTGATCCACTGGTGGCGGTGCGGGCGCTGCTCGCGCTGCGCGATGACTGGCGAGATCGGCTCGATCTGCAGATCGTGCCGCTGCTGTTCGACTGGACACCGGATGAGATCGCGTTGGAGGCAGTTTCCGCGGGGGTCGATCTCATTGGCGGATGTCCCCATCTGGCCGCTGATCCCGCGCAGGAGACACACCGGTTGGTGATGCTGGCCGAACGGTGTGAGTTGGGGCTCGACCTTCATGTGGACGAGTCGCTGGATCCGACGGTAAGGACCCTCGCGGTGCTTGCCAACCTCGTCACCGAGCGGGGGTTCCCACATCCGGTCACGGCAGGTCACTGCGTCAGTCTGGGCCAGTTGCCGCCCGAGGATCTGCGGGCAACGATCGAGGTGGTAGCCGACGCAGGTATCCAGGTGGTCGCTTTGCCGCAGACGAACCTCTATCTGCAAGGCAGAGGACTGCCCAACCCGCAGCCGCGAGGACTCACTGCGGTTTCGGCTCTCGCGGCGGCCGGCGTCACCGTGGCGGGTGGTGGTGACAACATTGCCGATCCATTCAACCCGATGGGCCGCGCCGACGCGCTGGAAACCGCGTCGTTGCTCGTCACCGCGGCGCATCTGCCCGTGCCGATGGCGTTCGAGGCTGTCAGCCGCAGCGCGCGGCGCGTCGTCGATGATGGCCCGGCCGGCCCCGAAGCCGGCCGCCGCGCGGACCTGCTCGCGATTCGCGCGGCCACTCTCGCCGACGCGGTCGGCCGGGCACCGGTTGAACGCATCGTCTGGCGAGCAGGCCGGGAGGTGGCCAGAACGACTGTTCTGCGCCAGGTTGCCGAACAGTGAACCTCACGGCGCCTCGGCCAGCCTGCGCAGATAGAAGCGCAACCACTGCGGTCCGAACGGAAGATAGACCCGAGTGGACACACCGTCGGCGATAAGGCCCGCAACGTCCTCGCCACGCACGCCGAAGGACACTTCGCAGTCCAACTGTCCGCACTCTGCGAACACTGCCTCGCGCAATGCGCCGTCATGGGTGGCCAGTGCCACCACGCCACCTGCATCGTGGATCGAGCAGGCGAGCCGGTGGAACGCGCGGTCCACCGCGGGTCCGGGCGCGAGCGCGATGTTCTCACGCTCTGGAAAGGCTCCCTTGACCAGCCTGATCGGGATACCCGCGGCGATCAGGTCCTGGATATCCCCGGGGCTGCGTCGCAGGTTGGCTTGCACGGTGGCCATCACCGGTACGCCCTCCGACGCGAGGGCACGTACCGCCGTCAGCACCTCGCCGGCCAACGGGGCCTCCTCGGCACCGACCTGTATTCGCCCACCGGCACCGACATAGTCGGCCAGCCTCATGGCGGCCCGTACGCTGTCGTGGCGGGACCGGCGCAACCCGAGATGGGACAGATCGACAGATATCCACGGGTCTGGCGAGATATCGGTAGAGGCTTTCGCAAGAGCAATGTAGCCGTCGAGTGTCCTGCGTACCTCGACCTCATCACGCGCCGAGGTTCCGAACAGGTCGAAGCTCACGTGCGCACCTGCCTTGTGGAGCACCTCCGCAGTTCCCAGCACCTCGGCGAGATCCCGTCCACCTACCTGCCGCCGAGCGCGTTGCCACAGGCTCCGTTCCAGCGGTGGGATCGTTCCCGCAAGAGCGGTAAGGCCTGCGACCAGGAAATCGCTGGTGAGCAGGGCGGGCGGGAGCTTCATCGGTTGGCCGCAGCGAACAGCCGGTCGCGCAGATTCGCGTCGGTCTCCAGCGCGCCACGCAGGTGGTCTGTCGCGATTGATGCTCCCGCCGCACCTACTCCGCGCAGGGTCATGCAGGCGTGCGTGGCTTTGAGCAGGCAGGCCGCCCCCTGCACGTCCAGGGACGAAGTCAGCGCATCGACGACCTGTTCGCCGATGCGTTCCTGCATCTGAGGACGGGCCGCGTATTCCTGTACGACACGAGCCAGCTTCGAGATGCCAACGATCGGCGCTCCCGAAGTGGGTAGGTAGGCGACTGTTGCGTGACCTGTGAAGGGCAACAAGTGGTGCTCGCACACCGAGGTGAACGGCACGGACGTCGCGGTGATCAGCGTCGGTCGGCCGACAGCAGGAAAGGTGACTTGCAGGTGTCGCCGGGGGTCCACAGTGCTGCCTGACGTCAACTCTCTCAGCGCCTGGACGAAGCGGGCGGGCGTCTCCTTGGTGGACTCGTCCGTGCATTCCATCCCGAGCTCGCCGAGCAGCACCCTGGCTGCGGCCAGACCCCGGTTCTCATCGCCGTTCCACTGCGTTGCCACGTCGAGCGGCGTCAAATCTACTGTGTTCATTGGGTGGCTTGTCCTTCTTCTCAGCGCGTCCAGGACGCGGCATTCACACTTGTCTCCTCGACGCGTACCGCGGTGATCCGCGCGCCGGGCGCGGACTCCATCCCGGCGAGCACCTCGGCACCTACCCGTCCGAGCAGGACTGCCACTGACTCGACGGTCGGCCAGGCGAGATCGGCGGCATGTTTCTCCGCCGGCACAGCGTTCGCCGCACCGAACCGGTAGAGCCGGGAGCCTTGTGCCTGCAGGGCCGGCACCAGCGGATCGTCGGCCCCGAGCATGGTGCCGTGGTCGAGATAGGTGTCGATCCACTGACGGATTCCGCGTTTGAAGGCACCGAATTCGATCACGATGTGCTCGGGCATCGCGGGCGCGGACACGGTGACTTCGGTCCACCACGAGTGGCCATGCAAGTTCTGGCACTTACCGCCCAATTGGGGCAGGCGGTGGGCTGTCTCGAAGTTGTGACGAATGGTCACGGCGTGGGTCACGGCATCGGCCAATCAGCGACGGCTCCGCCTTCACCGTCGACCGCCACCTGCACAGAAGACACCGCCAGCCCCGAGCTGATGAGGTGATCACCGAGCTGGTGGGCGAGCGCCTCGCACGACGCATTGCCGCATTCCCGCTCGCCTGCACCCCACCACTTCCGGACATCCTCGGCCAGAGCGAAGAACTCGACATCCCGGTCGGCGTGCCCCACTCGCACGAACACCCGCACGTCGAACACGTGGCGGTGCCGATCGGCGAGGAAGGCGAGCCGGGCAGGCGCCTCCGGCCAGCGATGGAATCCGGGCAGGCGCTCATGCACCCAGATCTGGGTGTCCGGCGTCTCGCTTGGCTCAGGCATGCGAACTCTCTCCTCGCGCAATCTGCTGTCTGGATCAGTAACCGTGATCGACACGGCTCCGGGTTCTGGACGTTCGAGAGGACGGCCGCAACTCGGCGGGGGCGAGCCGTTTCGGCTCGGCCACTGCCCTGCCGTCGGGTCAAACCTTTCCCCGGTGACCACTGGCTTGTTGTCAGCTCTCGAAACCGACATTAGGACCCGGATCGAGGAGGCCACAGCCACAGTGACTCCACGCTTGGCCCACGGTCGTCCGGCACGAGAAGGTCCGGCGAAGGTCGGCTGAATCAGGTCGAGGGACAGAATCGTTGCGCGATCTCGGCCAGATCAGTGAATCCAAGCGCACGACCGGCCGCCCACTCCTGAGCAAATGCTTCCTCGCTCAGGAGTGCACGGACCTTGGCCAGGCCGCTCTCCGCCGCTTCACGTGTCGCGGGGATGTGCACAGCGTCGTCGTACCGGCAAAAGGAGGCGGCGGCGCCGAGCAGACGGGCGGCCAACCGCAGGTCGTCGCGACGCACAAACGCCGCCGCGAAGGCTGGCAGGAGGTGACCCAAGCTGAGCGTGATCCGGTGCCGCGCCGCCTGAAGCAACGCTTCAGATAGCAGCGCGACGACCTCGTCATCGCGCTTTCCCGGTGCGACCAGATCGATTGCTGTGGCCAGTCCCCCCAATGCCCCGGTGATCTCGAACGGCGCACCGATCGCACGAGCTGAGGCGACCGCCTGGGTGTACAGCACTTCGGCCTCGGCCGGACGCCCGCCGATGAGTGCCGCGCGGCCACCGACGGTCGAAACGTAGGTGTTGATCCAGTTGTCGGCCATCCCGCTCGCGTGCCGGGCCGCCTCCTGATGGAAATGCTCCGCAGCCTCGAGATCCAGCGCCGAGACGGCGATGCTCGCCGCCTGGAAGCACGCCTGGGCGGCGAGCCTGGAATCGCCGATCTCATGCGCGATGTCGACGGCCTCTGCGATCGCTGTACGGGTCGCTGCGAGGGCGGACTGGCCTGCGCCGAACCTCAAGGCCGTTTCCGCGAAGAGCCACTGAGCGCGGGATGCCTTGGTCATGGGCAGTTCGCCGAGCCCCTCCGTCCATCGCAGGCCTTCGGAAGAATGTCCGCGAATGAGCAGGTACAGCGCGACCGAATACAACAACTGGGCCGCGTCATCGCCTCGACGCCGGTCGATCAGCCAGATGAGCACGGCCCTGATCGTGCCGGTCTCGGCGTCCAGTATCGTCAGCGATTCCGCCTGCTCCGGACCGTAGAGATCAACATCTCGCCGGCAACCGTCTACGAAGGACTGCACCAGACGCGCCATCGTCACGTCCCGGTCCACGGGACTCAGGTATGTCCCTACGTGATGACGAATCGGAACGAGCAGACGGTAGTACTCCGCTCCGCCCACACTGCCCATCCGCGATACCAGCGAATGGTCGAGCACCTGGCCGAAGGCGTTCAACGCCTCGCGGGGCTCTCCTCCGTCGATGTCCAGAACCCTTTGAATGGGGAAGGGTCCGGGGATCAGCGACAAGCGCGATACCAGTTCCTGCGATCTCCGCCCCAGCAGTCGGTAGCTCCAGGCAACGGTAGCCACCATCGAACGCTGTCGACGAGGTAGATCCCGCGGCCCCGGCAACGCCCCGGTGTCCAGATTCTCGGCGAAAGGCGCCATGCCCATCGTCCCGACGACTGACGCCGCCAGCTCGAGGGCAAGCGGCAACCCATCAGCCTGCCGGCACAGCTCAGCGACTGCGTAATCGTCGGTGTCGGCGAGCGACGAACTGCCCGATCGAGCCCGCTCACGGAACAGCCGGATCGCATCCGCAGCCGATAGCGGCGCGACCCTCACCACGAACTCGGATCGGATGCGCAGGGCGGTCCTACTAGTGACGAGGATCGCCAGGTCCGGGCACAACGAGAGCAGCGTGGCAAGGTCTGAGGCACAGCCGGCGACCTGCTCCACGTTGTCCAGCACCAGCAAGATCCGCCGGCCGCTCAACAGAGGCGCGAGAGAAGCCGCGGTGCCGTCGGTCTCCTGCTCGGGGACACCCAAGATGGCCGAGACCGTGACGAGGACCTCGTCGACTTCGACGACGTCGGCGAGGTCGACGAAGAACACGCCCGCAGAAAACTCGTCGCGGGCCAAGTCAGCGGCGACGAGTGCGAGAGTCGTCTTACCGACTCCCCCGGGTCCGGTCAGGGTGACCATCGAACCGCGAGTCGCCAGCAGCCGTTGACGGACGGACACAACGTCCGTCTCCCGGCCGATCACGACGGCTGGCGGAGCCGGAAGGTCGCCTGACTCAGCCAGGGGCGCCGGGGCCGGCCCGGTCGCCGGCCCGGAAACGGCGGACCGGTCGGGAACAGACGAGGCAAGTTCGGCCAATCCGGCCTCGTCGAGTTCGAGTGCCCGCGCGAGAGCGCGGACGGTATTGGGATACGGGTACCGCCGGGTCCCCTGCTCCAGCGCCGCTACCGCTTTCAACGTCAGCCCAGCACGCGCAGCGAGTTCACGCTGAGTCAGCGACAGGCCACGTCTCCGCCGAACCAGGAGGTCCGCGAACGACGCCACCAAGCTATTATGCCTGATCATACGAAACCGGTTTCGTATCTCTCAATCCTCTGTCCCACAGCGTCCGGGCCAACAGGTCGCATCTTTGAATCGGGCCTCTCGACTCGTGGCGTAACAGCTGCCGAAGGGCTACAGCGGGAACTGAACGTGACGACATTCGCGCATCGCCTCCGCGAGCTGAGGACAGCCCGCTCGTGGAGTCAGAAGGAACTGGCAGAGCGTGCCGGTGTAACAGTCAAAGCGATCGGCGCGCTGGAGCGGGGCGAGCGGCGCTCGCCCTACCCGCACACTGTCCGCGCCTTGGCGACGGCCCTCGAGCTGGCCGATGACGAGCGAGCCAGGCTGATTGCGATGCTCGCGCCGCGTGGAACGTCCGCCCACCGTACGCCTCCAACTCCAGGGTCGGGACCAAGGTCGGGGCTACCGGGGCTCCCAACCGCGGTCGTAGGCCGCGACGGCATCGTCTCCGCGCTGAGTGAGGAACTAGCGGGCCGACGGCACCAACTTCTCACCCTCACCGGCCCCGGTGGAGTCGGGAAGACAACCGTCGCGCTGATGGCCGCGGAGCGAGTGCGCGATCGTTTCCCGGGTGGTGTCGTATTGATCGAACTCGCCCAGGTCGACAAGCCGGACGGGATCGTGCCTGCGATCCTGCGTGGGCTCGAGACCTCGGATACCGCGGTCTTCGACGACGTCGGCCTGGCGAGGCTGATGGAGGATCGTCACCTGCTGTTGATTCTCGACGGCATCGAACACCTGATGGGTTGGTCGACCTCGCTCGCAGGATTGCTGCGCCGGTGCCCGAGCCTTGTCGTGCTCGCTACCAGCCGGGCACGACTGCGGCTGCGCGACGAGCGCGAGTTCACAGTGCATCCGCTCACCCACGCAGAATCAATGAGCCTCTTCCGCGAGCGTCTGGTCGCGGCCGGCGGAGAGTGGAACAACAGCACTCGCGCCGCCGTCGAGATTCTCTGCAAACGATCTGACGGACTGCCGCTTGCCGTCGAGCTCGCCGCTTCGGCGGCCGCGCTGTTTGGACCGACTGCGCTGGCGGACCGTTTCGACGTCGTACCGGACGTCGGCCTGCGCGATCTACCGACGCGACAACGAACCATGGACGAGACCATCACCTGGAGCCATAAACTATTGACCGACTCCGCTCGATCGCTGCTCCTGCGGCTGTCGGTCTGCTCAGGCACCTTCTCGCTGTCCACCGTGAAGGCGATCGGGAACCACCAGACCGGCACGCTGCACGACCTTTACGAACTGATCGAGCACTCGCTCGTCTTGCGCACCGCGAACCTTGAGGGGATCGATCGATTCCGCCTGCTCGAACCCATCCGCCAGGACGCTGCAGCACGCCTGTCAGCAACAGAGAGGGTCGCCACAACGGCCGACCTGACGAAGGGGATGCTCGAGGTCATCCGGGGACTTGCTGACGACCTGCACACCATCAATCAGGTGACGGCCTTCCAGCTCCTCGAGGCCGATATCTGCAGTATCCGCCTCGCAGTACTCCATTTGATCGGCACCGGGAACCCCGCCCTCGCTGCGGAGTTGATCCGACTGACCACCGTCTTCCTCGCTGTCCGAGGCTACTCCCGCGAGGCTCTGACGTGGCTCGGGCGCATCACGGAAACACCTGTCGACGACGCTACCCGAGCCCGTGTACTGGTTGCCGAGGCAGTATTGATGCATCACAGCGATCCAGCGACAGCATGTGCCCGTGCCCGAACGGGACTCTCGCTTGCCCGCCGCCTGGCAGACGGCCGGCTCGCGGCCGAGGCCGCGACCTTGGCCTCCTCGACGGCCTTCATGGCCGGTGACCTCCCGATGGCGAAGACCATGCTGATCCAGGCCGAAGAAGCTGTCGCACGGCTCGATGAACCCTGGCTCACCACCTACGTCCGCTTGGCAGGTGGCCAGATCGCACTTCTGGCCGGGCAGGTCGAGGACAGCGATGGCCAGTTGCGACTGGCAGAGGCGGCCGCCCGACAGGCCGGAGGGGCGTTCGAGATCAGTTCGGTTCTCAACGCCAGAGCCATCACAGTCGAGCGACAGGGCCGGCTCGACGAAGCCGCCGGGCTGCTGCTCGAGGCACTCGACTTGGCCGTGGCAGTCAAGAACCGCTGGACTCTGACGTTCATCGTCGAGGCACTGGCCGGAGTCACGGTGCGGCTCGGGAACCCGAAACTGGGCACCCAGCTCTTCGCCGCGTCAGCCTCCTTGGCCGCAGAGCATCATGTGAAACTGGACTTTCCGACGACGCTCGACGTCGTAGCTCGAGACTGCGGCGTCGCCCGATCGAGACTGCAGACCGACGAGTTCCACCAAGCATGGCAGGCGGGCCGCGACTCCGGGATCGACGCCGTACTTGCGGCCGCGAATCACTTCTACACTCCGAACCGGCCTGAGGACTCGTCGGCGCCGCCTGCTGGATGAAGCCTCTGCGCTCGCAGGACTCCCGAGCGACATGGCCTCGGGGACGACATCGCGCGCCAATCCGCACGATGCTGGAGGGAGCATCGGCCAGAAGCCGAGCAGTGCGGGGACCAGGGTCAGCGAACGCGGTGCTGAGCCAGCTGGTACAGGCGCTGATCGCCACCCTGCATGCCCGGTACTCCGATCGCCACCAGCTCTTCACCGGCGACACTCCCGCATCGCTGCAACGGCATGAACGCGTCGTCGACGCGATCGCGGCCCGGGATCCGAATGCTGCCGAAGCAGGAGCGCCCGCCCGTGTCCGGGCGTCACGTGTTGAGGTCCTCGGCCCGAAAACAGCCCATGATCTTCGGCCTGACCGAGCGGTTGGCGCTCGTCACCGGTTCCAGCCGCGGCATCGGCCTGGCCATCGCGCGCGGCTACCTGTCCGCCGAAGCACGGGTGCCGCGCGACGACTGGGTGGTGGCCGGTTGGCATTGAAGCTTCAACATCAGCCATTTGGTTAGCCCTTGACGCCGGTCAGGGTCACTCCTTCGACGAAGTAGCGTTGCAGAGCGAAGAAGATCAAGGTGATGGGGAGGATGACCACGAGGGACGCCGCCATCAGGAATCCCCATTGGGCGGTGTAGGTGCTCTGGAAGCCTGCCAGGCCGAGGGCGAGGGTGAACTTGCTGTCGTCGGTCAGGTAAAGCAGCGGGCCGAGGAAGTCGTTCCACACGCCGATGAAGGTGAAGATCACCACCACCACGATGACCGGCTTGGACAGCGGCATGATCACCGACCAGAACACCTTCCACGGGGTGGCGCCGTCGATGTAGGCCGCTTCGTCCAGCTCGTACGGGATCGTGAGGAAGAACTGGCGGAAGAGGAAGATGTTGAAGACCCCTCCCCCGGCTCCGGCGAACCAGGCCGGCAAGGTGAGCGGCACGAAGGTGTCGAGGGCACCGAGGGAACCCCACATGACGAACGTCGGGATCAGCGTGACGGCGTACGGGAGCATGACGCCGGTGAGCAGCAGGCCGAAGACGAGGTTGCGGCCGCGCCAGCGCAGCCGGGAGAAGCTGAACGCCGCCAGCGAGCAGGTCAGCACGGTCCCGGTGACGACCAGCACCTCGATGATCATCGTGTTGAGGAAATAGCGGGCGAAGGGGCGCGAGCTCATCGCGCCGGTGAAGTTGGACCACGCGAAGGGCTCAGGGAGCCATTCGGGTGGGGAGATGAAGATCTGGTTGTCGGTCATCAGCGCGCTACGGACCAGCCAGACGAACGGCAGGATCATCACCGCGCCGCCGAGACCGAGCACGATCCACAGCGCCATCCGGCGCCCGGCGAAGCCGGCTCCGACGGGTCGAGGGGCCGAACGGCGTCGCGGTCCGCGACCCCGCGGAGGCGTCGCCGCAGTGGAGGGAGCGGTTCTGGTCGTCGTCATCGAGCTGCCCCGATCTCGTAGTAGACCCAGCGGCGAGCATTGCGGAACAGCGCAATCGTGATCACCAGCACCAGGATGAACAACACCCAGGCCAGCGCGCTGGCGTAGCCGATCTCGCTGTCGGTGAAGGCCTTGGTGTACAGGTAGTAGATGTAGAACTGGGTCGCGTTGTTCGGCCCGCCCTGGGTCATGATGTAGGCCTGGTTGAAGACCTGGAAGGTGCCGATGACGCCGGTCACCAGGTTGTAGAAGATCACCGGCGTCATGAACGGCAGCGTGACGTGCCGGAAGCGGGCCCAGGTCCCACCGCCGTCGATCGCGACCGCCTCGTAGAGGTGCCGCGGAACGCCCTGCAGCCCGGCCAGGAAGATCACCATCGCGTTGCCGAAACCCCAGACGCTCATCAGCATCAACGACGGTACGGCCGACCGCTCGCCGTAGATCCAGCTCGACGTCGGTAGTCCGCCCTGCCTCAGCAGGCTGTTGAGCAGACCGAAGTCGGGGTTGAAGATCCAGATCCACAACACCGAACTGGCCACGGCCGGTACCAGCGTGGGCAGGTAGTAGATCGTGCGCCAGAAAGAACGACCGCGGACCCCCTGGTTCAGCAAGAGCGCGACGACGAAGCCGGCCAGCAGGGTGAGCGGTACGACGCCGAGGGTGTAATAGGTGGTGACGTTCAGGGACTTCCAGAACAGCGGGTCACCGGCCAGCCGGTCGTAGTTGTCGAGGCCGATGAACTTCGCGGGAGCCCCGATGGTCCAGTCGGTCAGGCTGAACACCAGCGAGGCGACCATCGGCCCGATCGTGAAGATCACGAACCCGAGGATGGCCGGTGCCGCGAGCAACCATCCCCACCGCCGTTCCGACCTGAGCAGGTCACCTCGACGGCTGGGGCTCCGCACGGTGGCCGCGGTCATCTGCCGTCGGTCGGGTAGGTGCCCTTCAGCAGCCCACCGTTCAGCTTGGCAGCGAGCGGCTTCAGGACTTCGGCGGCCGGTGTCTTGCCCTGCTGGATCACCTGGATCGCGGGCGTCAGCACCTTGTCGATCGCCTCGATGTTGCGCAGCTTCTGGTAGAAGTACGGCGCCGAGTGGTTGATCGTGTAGTCGATCGCCGCGGTCCGGTACTCGGGTGGGTGCGCGTCGTTGCGCGTCCACACGTCGATGTCCTTCTGGTCGGTGTAGTACCGCTTCTCCAGCGGCATCCACAGCCCGGAGCTGAACAGGTCGACCTTCTCCGGGTTGTCGTGGTGCAGGTACAGCTCGACCGCTTCCTCCTCGTGTTTCGTGGACGCGAAGATCGCCGTCGCCCCGCCGAGCGTGATCGTCATCGGCTTGTCGTACCGGGGCAGCACTCCCATCCCGAACTCGACGTTGCCCTGGCTCAGGTCGAGCAGCGTCCACTGCCCGTCGATCACCATCGCGACGCGCCGGGTCTTCAGCTGTACGGTCGTACTCGGGGCGTTGTTGCCGAGTTGCGCCGGCGTCGGCGCGACCCGGTGCTTGAACATCAGATCGGCCAGGTCCTGGAACACCTCGATCGCCTCGGGGGTATCCAGCATGCTCTTCGTCGCGGTCTCGTCGGTGAAGTTGATCCCCCGGCTGAGCAACAAGGGTTGCCAGACCGTCGCGCCGAGTCCGGCCGATACGCCGTACTGGCGGATCCGCTTGGCGTCGAAGCCGGTTTCGTCCGGGTGCCTGCCCTCCTGGTCGACGGTGAGCTTGTACGCCGTGTCGACGAAGGTGTCCCAGTTCCAGGCCTTCGCTGCTTCGGCCGGAGGTACGGCGACGCCCGCGTCGCCGAAGGCGGCCTTGCTGTACCACAGCGACATGATCTCGTTCGCGCTCTGGGTCCCGTAGGTCTTGCCCTTGTCCCACCAGAAGTAGGTGCCGGGCAACCGGTTCGCCAGGTCGGGGTACTTGTCGAAGTACGGATAGAGGTTGACCAGCTTGCCCTGCTCGGCCAGCCGGTAGCCCATCGCAGCCTGCATGTAGCACAGGTCGGGCTGCCGGTTGCTGGCTACCAGGGCGTTCAGCTTGGTGTCGTAGTCCGCGGGAGTGAAGACCGGCTTCACCGTCACGCCGGGCTTCTCCTTCTCGAAGCCCTTGAGCATGTTCGCGATCGCCTTCTGCTCGGCGGTCGATCCCCAGAACATGAACTGCAACTGCTTGCCCCCGGAGCTGGATCCTGAGCCGGAGTCGCCGAGCGACTTTCCGCTGCAGCCGGACAGGCCGGCCGCGGCGCTGCCCAGCGCGGCCAGCCCGCCGAGCTGGAGCAACCGTCTACGGCCGATGGGGTGCGGTGCTGACATGGGTGCCTCCTGGAACAGTGACGGTCAGGCTCGAACGAACTCGTCGACGTCGACGCGCACACCCCGGTCGAACGAGGCGATCGTGGCCTGGGCGAGCTGCAGCGCACGCCGGCCGGCGGACGCGTGAACGGGTGGTGGGCCGCCGGCCCGGAGCGCGGTGACGACGGCGTCGGCGTGCCGGTCGAACGTGGCTTCGAACGAGCGCGCCTCGTCGTCGAAATAGCCCGGCTGCCAGACGCTGGCGGTCGCGTCGCCGGCCCGGGAAAGAGTGAGCCGGCGGACGGTGTCGTGGATCGTGGCCCGCCCCGCGGTCCCGTTGATCTCGATCAACTGACTGTCGGGATAGGCGTACGACGAGTCGTAGCTGCCCAGCATCGTGCCGACCGCACCGGACTCGAAGGCCAGCGCCAACGCGACCGTGCTGTAGGCGCCGTAGGTCTGGTCGGTCATCTGTGCGGCCACCGACCGGATCGGCCCGCCCAACTGCTCGAGCAGGTCGAAGCCGTGGCACTGGGTCTCGATCAGGTTCGCATGAGGCGAGTTCCCGTGATTCGGCTCCCCACCGAACCGCCAGGTGAGGAACACCAACTCGCCGAGCAGGCCGTCGCTGATCGCCGCGCGAGCGCGGACGACCGGCTCGGCGTACCGGTGGTTGAAGTTGATCCCGAAGAAGAGGTCGCGTTCCGCGGCCAGCCGGAGCAGCTCGTCGGCCTCGGCCAGGTCGAACACGAGAGGCTTCTCCACCAGCAGATTCACCCCTGACTCGAGGAGGAACCGGGTGGGCTCGAAGTGTTCCTCGTTCGGCAGGCACACGGTGACCAGGTCCGGCTCGGTCTCCCGGAGCATCGCGGCCAGATCGGTGTACGGCGCGGCGCCGTACTCCGCTGCGCGCCTGGCCGCCGACTCCGGCGTACGGGCGGCGAGCGCGACCAGTTCACAATCGGGGCGACGGGCGAAGACCCGGGCATGCTCGCGACCCCACCCACCCGCACCGACCACGGCGACACGCAGGTTGTCGCTCATACGCCTGTCTCCTGGATGACGACCACCTTGCCGGTCTGCCCGGCGAAGAACAGGCGGAACGCGCTGTCCAGTTCGCTCACCGGCAGCCAATGCGTGATCACCCGGCTGAGGTAGTCCTGGTGGCGTTTGAGCAGCTCGAGGTTTTCCGGCAGCTCGTCGAAGCGGAAGTACTCACTGCCGGCGACGGCGCGTTCGGGCGCGATCAGATCGGCCGACACATCGAGACCGAGACCCTCGCCATGACCGATGCAGATGAGCCCACCGCGCCGGCTGCTGGCTGCCAGCGCCAGCGATCGCGCGGCTTCCTTCCCGGCCGTGTCGAAACTCATGTCGGCACCGGTCCCGAGGATTCCGGCCCGGTCCCCAGCGTCGAACGTCACCGCGCCGAGGTCCTCGGCGAACTTCCGCCGCCAGGTGCTGACGTCCGACAGGTAGACCGGGAAGTCGTCGCCGAAGCGGACCTTGGCCATCACGAGCACGCCGAGACCGATCGGACCGGCGCCGGCGACGAAGATGCTCTCGATGTCGGGCCGGAGCAGCTGGGCCCGGCCGAGCGCGTGCGAGCTGGTGCCCATCACGTCCAGCAGCATCGTCGCGGTCGCCAGATCGAGATTGTCGTCGACCGCGAAGAAGTTCGTCTCGTGGACGACGACGTACGGCCCGTAGCCACCGTCGGTGGACAGACCGACGTCCCCACGCTTGGCGAAGCACTGGTTGGTGGCGCCGATCCGGCAGCTGCGGCACTCGCCGCAGTAGTCCATCAGGTAGATGACGCCCCGGGTGCCGACCGGGGTGGTGGTGTCCGAACCGGCATCGACCACGATGCCCGCGGCCTCGTGCCCGGGCACGATCGGGCTGCCGGCATGGTACTGGTGCCGGTCGGTGCCACAGAGCGCGTTCGCGGCGATCCGGATCCGCAGCTCGCCGGTGCCGGGATCGCGGTAGTCGTGATCGGCCCACTCGATCAGGGCGTCACCCCTGAACCGGGGGACCACAGCGGGAACAGGCACGCCGGACTCCTTCGCCGAGTAGCGGAAGCGGTCGCCGGGGGCGGTGCGGCAACATGTTTCCTCACTGTAGGAGCGAGTTCTTGGGTGGTCAACCATCAGGCGTATCCAACAAGGACATTCGTTGCCAAACTGAGTACACTTGTTTCCGGAAACAGCGTCAGAGGCCAGTTCGGGTGGCAAGCTACGCGCGCGCTCGCGCGGCCGGTCCGGTGTGGCCCCCTTCTGGCTGTTTCAACCCTCCGCCCTTGTGCTCGAGCGACGATTGAATCAAGAACATGACGAACCTCGAGACGAAACCCGTTCCCCAGCACGTGACCGGCCACCTCGCTCCGGTCCACGACGAGATCGACGCCGTCGACCTACCGGTCGAAGGAGCACTGCCTCCCGAACTGGTCGGCCGCCTGCTGCGTAACGGCCCCAACCCGCTGCCCGGCGAGCCCTCGAAGCACTGGCTCTCCGGCCACGGAATGGTGCACGGCATCCGCCTTGAGGGTGGCCGCGCGAAGTGGTACCGCAACCGCTGGGTACGCACGGAAGCGCTCGCCGGGAAGCCGTACCAGGCTCCAGACGGGAAGATCGACCTGGCCGCGGTCGAAGCGAGCACCAGCGTCATCGCCCACGCCGGCAAGATCCTGACCCTGATCGAGGCCGGCCTCCCGTACGAGATCACCCCGGAGCTGGACACCGTAGGGACCGGCGACTTCGGCGGTCGACTCGCCACCGCGATGACCTCACACCCCAAGGCTGATCCGGCCACCGGTGAACTGCACTTCTTCGGCTATTCCGTGACACCACCGTTCGTGACCGACCACAAGACCTCCGATGAGGCTAGCCGTCAAGTGAGCCCCCTGCGCCAAGGAACTGTCGAGCCTGGTCGCGGCGAGTTCAATGAGACAGGAGCCAACCAGGACCGGTTACCCGAGCAGGGGCGCGAGGTAGCCCCCATCGGCGGTGAGCAGATCCGTCAGCAGACGGCAGGGGCGCCAATCCTCGACCCGTTCGTCGGCGCCGTCATGGGCGAGCCAGATGTCGAGGTCGCGAAGCTGATCGAGAACCGCGGCACCGTGGATCAGCGCGCGCCCATGAATCGGATCCATGTGACGAGCGGCGATCTCCAGCGCGGCCGCGCTTGCTTCCGCATCGACGCGCTTGCCTTCCTCGGATACGCGGGCCTCGCACACCAGTCGGCACAGGTCGATCTCGACCGGACCGAGCACGGCGAACTCAAAGTCCAGCAGAGCGACGACCTCGCCGTCCCACAGGGCGTTCATCAGAGCGAGGTCGCCGTGGTTGACAGACTGCTCGACCAGGGGCGCAGCCCGGAAGTAGCCTTCGATGACTTCGTGGAGCCGCGACTGCTGGGCGCTGGACAGCCCTAGCGCCACGTCGGCGCGTTCAGCCGCCTCGGTGCCATCGCCGAATGTGGCAGGCACGAAACCCCCGTGCGAGGCGACATGCGTCCTGAGAGACGGGCTCGCGTCGTGCACAATACGGGCCCGAGCCCACAGCTGACGAACCGCCTGTTGCTGCTCCGCAGGCGTCAGCGTCGGCCATGCCTCGTGCAGGTTCTGGCCGCGAACCTCCGCAGTCACGATCCAGCCGTGGCCTTCGACAGTGCCCTCTCCGAGGATCTCTGGGTGCCCGACCCCTTTCGGTAGAGCCCGCACGAGCGCGGCCTCGCGAGCCATGTCGACGGGTGTATGCGCGATCCGAACGGCGACGCCGTCACCGACCCACGTCGCGTTCGAGTATCCGTTGGCTCGCCGCATCCGCGTGAGGTCGCCGCCGTAGCGGGCGGCCACTTCGGCGGCCAAGTCACGGACGAGGGCTACGTCGGACGGGTCGCGATACTGGTCGAGCTGATGGGTGTCAGCGCTAAGCTCCGGCGTCATGTGAACATTTTCCACGGGCGTGTAGGTGCCGCAACTAGCCCCTCGATGGTGAGGAGCCGTTTAAGCAGCGGCTGTCGTGGGCGGTTCGGTCGCCGTCTCTGCTTCGCGGGCGAAGGCGCGGTCGGGGTCGTAGAGCTGGCCATTTTTCAGGCAGTGCCAGAGCTGTCCGAGCTGGCGGTTGAAGAGGTGCCGGAGGGCTGAGGAGTGGCGGTCGCCGTGGTCGCGGCGGCGTTGGTAGTGCGCGTGCGTGTTCGTTGTGCACGATCGAGGCGAAGGCCCACATCCAGCCGGCTGCGGCGAAGCGGTTGTTTTTGATTCGCCGGTGGGTGACAGATATCGATCGGCCTGAGGCTCGGGTGATGGGCGCGGAGCCGGCGTAGGCCTTGACTCCGCGGGCATCGGCGAACCGCTGCCGGTCGTCACTGATCCC
Source organism: Kribbella italica (assembly GCF_014205135.1). NCBI lineage: Bacteria > Bacillati > Actinomycetota > Actinomycetes > Propionibacteriales > Kribbellaceae > Kribbella > Kribbella italica. The sequence continues at coordinate 8,799,819 of NZ_JACHMY010000001.1, read as the reverse complement.
CCATAGCTGATCGTCGACCAAGCCAGGGCCCGACGACGAGCCGCGGGAACGTGCTGAGCCACGATGTCGGCGTACGGAGGAAGCGCGAGCCCTGCCGCGGCGCCAACCGCCGCACCGAGCGGGGTACTGGCCGTCGCGGCGGCGGCCATACCGCTGACGGCGAGCACCGAGGCGAGCGCGATCGGCAAGCGTTGGCCCCACCGCACGGTCAACCAGACCACGCCGACGTTGGCGACCAGATACGAGGCGTACGCCGCCGAGGCGATCAGACCGGCACTGCGCGAAGTGATGCCCAGATCCGCTTGCGTCTGCGGCAGCAACAACCCGTACCCGTACCCGCGCAAGCCCGGAGGTGACCGCGATCATCGCGACCCCGGGCACCACGGTGCGCAGGACAGACCCCGGGCAGGCCGGCGATTGCAGACCCGCCGTCGACTCCTTCATTAGCATGTCGGACTTCTTGGTGCGCCAACCGCACCTGGTGCCGAAACGTCCCGGCAACTCGTTGCTTATTTATAGGAGCAGTCGGCCGAAGGATCAACCGGACACTCTTGTGGGCCAGAGAACCCGGCCACCGAAGGTATACAGTTGTTTCCGGAAACCAGTTTGGGAGGTCGGTTGAACAGCGAGCGGCGGGCAACGGTCCGTGATGTCGCGGCAAGAGCCGGCGTGTCCCCCGGCACCGTGTCCAAGGCGCTGAACGGCACCGGCCAGATCAGTGCGGCCACCCGGGACCGGATTCGCGCCGCGGCCGAGGAGATCGACTTCCGGCCGAACGCACTGGCCCGCAGCGTGTTCGAGCGGCGTAGCTACACCGTCGGGATGATCACCACCGACAGCTTCGAGCGGTTCAGCGTGCCGGTGATGCTCGGCGCCGAGGACGCGCTGGGTGCGGGACGGATCTCGGTGTTCCTCTGCGACAGCCGCGGCGACCGGATCCGGGAGCGGCACTATGTGGAGGTGCTGCTCGGCCGGCAGGTCGACGGTTTCATCGTCACCGGCCGCAGCTCGAACCGGCGGCCGCCACTGGCCGGCGCCGGCGACGTACCGGTCGTGTACGCCCTCACTCCGTCGGCCGACGAGACCGACTGCTCAGTCGTCGTCGACGACACCGCCTCCGGTCGGCTGGCGGCCGAGCACCTGCTGCGCATCGGGCGGACCAGGATCGCGCACATCACCGGCCCCGACTACTTCGACGCGACCAAACGCCGGTACGACGGCTTCGCGGCGGCGCTCGCGGCCGCCGGCGTCGAGCTGACCGGCAGCGCGTTGTTCGGCGGCTGGACCGAAGCGTGGGGGCGGCAGGCCACCCACATCCTGCTCCGCGAGCACCCTGAGCTCGACGCGATCCATTTCGGCAGCGACCTGCTGGCTCGCGGTGGCGCGGATGCCCTGCGCGAACTCGGCCGGCAGATCCCGGAGGACGTCGCGATCACCGGTACGGACAACTGGGAGCTCATCGCCGAGGGCGCGCGACCACCGCTCACGTCGGTGGACATGAGACTGGCCGATGTCGGCCGGACCGCTGCCCAGCGGCTGCTCGACGCGATCGAAGGACGGCCCCACTGCGGGCTCGAGCGGGTGCCCTGCCAGCTGGTGGTCCGAGCGTCCACCGACGACTCGGCCGGCTAGCCTCAGTCTTTCGGTCGTCGAAACATCAGGGCGCTCAGCTGCTCCGACCGCGATACGGCAGCCAGACCTTCATCGGGCCGAGCTCACGATTCCCCCACTGGTAGTACGGCACGGCTCGCATGGGCACGACCGCTCCCAGCGGCGCGGGCTCGTCGGCGTACAGCTGCGTCGGCAGCGTCTGGACGGCGCCCATCGTGGCAATCGCCGGCGGCCCGTCAGCCACTGGCGCCTCGGTGAGCGAGGCACCGGTCAGGACCAGGTCGTCGACCACCTCGGAATGGTCCGCCTGCTCCACGGCGTACAAGAGCGGTCCACGGCTGAGGGCCACAGCCCCATGGGTGCCTTCGACCCGAGGGTGCCCGTACAGGAAACGCGGCGCCATCGGCAGCAGGAGCACCAACCTGTCCCCGGGCTGCCAGACACGACTGACCTTCAAATACTGGCCGGCGGCACCGGGATGCGTCTCGTCGCCGATCGTCAGCTCCGCCCCGTGCGCCCAGCTGGGGATCCGCAATGCCAAGCCTGCTTCGGTTGTCGGTGCCTCGCGGATCGTCAGCACGACCCGACCGGTCGACGGGTAGTCCGTCTCGACACTCACGCTCAGCTCGCCGGCGTCGACCGTACCGGCGGCGTACTGGTGAATCTGGAGGGTGGAGTCGGCAACCGTCGCGACGTAGTGCTGCAAGGACGCGAAGGTGCGCATCAGGTTCGTCGGGCAGCAACTCGTCCCGAACCAGTGCTGCCGGCCATTGCTCGGCGCCCTGTCGTCGGCGTCATCGGAGTCGGCACGGACCTGCAGCGCGTTCACGTAGAAGTAGCGCGTTCGGTCGAGCGACACCGCGGGCAGGATCGCGTTGTAGAGCTGCCACTCGATCAGCTCGGCATACTTCGCTTTGCCGGTAGCGAGCAACAGTCGCCAGCTCCACTGCACGCCGGCGACGGCCGCGCACGTCTCGCCGTACGCGACGTCCGACGGCAGCTCGTACGGATTGCCGAACGACTCGCCGCTCCAGCGGCTGCCCAGTCCGCCGTTCACGTACATCTTGGTCTGCACCATCGCGTCCCACTGAGCTTCCAGCCGCGCCAACAGGTCCTCGTCACCGGTCTCGATCGCGACGTCGGTGGCTCCGGCGGCCAGGTAGACGGCGCGAACGGCATGACCTTCCGGCGTCCGGGTTTCCCGCACGGGGACGCGGTCGGACAGATAGGCGGCCCGATGCGGGTTGCCCGGGGCAAGCAACAGCCGGCCACGCGCCTCGACGAAGTACCGCGCCAGGTCGAGGTACCGCCGCTCACCGGTGGTCCGGTAGAGCTCGACCAGGGCCAGCTCGGCGACCGGGTGACCGCAGAACCCTTCGCGTTGGCCAGGACCGGTGCCGAACTCCCGATGCAGGTGATCGGCCGCCCTCAGGGCCACGTCGAGCAACTCGGTCCGGCTGGTGGCCCGGTACTGTGCGACCGCCGACTGGATCAGCGCACCCATGTTGAAGATCTCGTGATCGAAGTCCAGCCGTCCGTAGCGCTCATCGCGCTGGCCCGACTGGACGAACGTTCCGAGATAGCCGTCGTCGTCCTGGGCCGCGGCGATCAACTCCGTCCGCGCTCGCAGCCACTCGCGCAGCGTCGCGTCCTCGGAGCGGCCCACCTCCCATGCGACCGCCTCGAGCCACTTGTACACCTCACCGTCCTCGTAGTTCGGACCGTGGTACTGCGCGGCGGTCACGTCCTTCGCGACGTTGCGGTAGTTGTCCCATGCCTGCTGCTGGTCGAGGTGTTCGGCCCCGGACGGGATGGACACCGCCGCATTGGTCTGCTGCAACTCGCCGAGAACACCACCGGCCAGGCGGACGGCACGCAGCGGCAACGGCCGCAGCACCGTTGCCGCGATCGGCATTGCCGGACCTGCGCCGTCGGACGTTGTCGATGTCATCATCACGCTCCTCACCAACCGCAGACTTCGCACCACCATCGTCGCAGACCTGCGGTACGCTAGGCAACATGTTTCCGTCGTTTCCTCGGCCACGGTCAACCTGCGGTCGGGGCCAGACGTGGAACCCGATCGCGCACCATGGCGAAGAATTTCTTGCCGACAGCAACGGATAGCCGGGTCGCACCGCCGCGAGATCTCTAGCGGAGCTTGAGTCCGAGTGCCGTCTGATGCAGAATAGCCCTATTGATTGAATCTTTAACTACCGAGGGAGGCGCAGTGAAGCACGCTGTGGTGTCGTTCCTGTCCGACTACGGAATCCAGCCGGTCGCGCTGGGCCGCGCGGTGGAGGAGCGCGGTTTCGACGCCCTGTTCCTCACCGAGCACACCCACATCCCGCTCAGCCGGCGCACTCCGTATCCGGCCGGCGGAGAGCTGCCCGAGCACTACAAGCGGACCTACGACCCGCTGATCGCGCTGACCGCGATCGCCGGTGCAACGACCACGCTGCAACTAGGGACCGGCATCGCGCTGATCAATCAGCACCATCCGCTGGTGCTGGCCAAGCAGACCGCCTCCCTCGATCGGCTCTCCAGCGGGCGTTTCGAACTGGGCGTCGGACCGGGCTGGAACGTGGAGGAGATGGCCAACCACGGCGTCGATTCCGGCCGGCGCACCCTACGGATGCTCGAGCACATCGAGGCCATCCGCGCGGTCTGGACCAACGACGAGGCGCAGTTCCACGGCAAGTTCGTCGACTTCGGCCCGGTGTGGTCCTGGCCCAAGCCCGAGCACGCGCCCCCGGTGCTCATTGCCGGCTACGGCCCGAGCGTGCTTGACCGGGTGCTGTCGCACGGTGACGGCTGGCTGCCCATCGGGGTCGGAGCATCCGACGTCGACGAGTTCGCGGTCCGCATCGCCGACCTGCGCTCCCGTGCGGCGGATCTCGGTCGGCCGCGGCCTTCGGTGACGCTCTACGGCGCCGAGCAGACCCCCGAAGTCCTGCGCGCCTATGCGGACGCCGGCGTCGATCGGGTGCTGTTCGAGCTGGTCAACCACGGACAGATCGGCGGATCCCGCGAGGAGGACCGTGCCCTCGACGAGCTCGACCGGCTCGCCGCCCTGCGTGCGTGACCAAGCTTCCAAGTCCTGATCAGAAAGGTTCCGGTAGTCACCATGTCGCTTCGTCATCTCGACCCTGCAGGCCTGCACCCAGTGCCCGGAGTTCTCAGCCACGCCGTCGTGGCCGAGCAGGCCGGCCTCGTCTACCTGTCCGGACAGGTCGCCTGGAACGCCGCCGGTGAACTGGTCGGCGAAGGTGATCACGGGCTGCAGGCCGAGCAGATCGTCCGCAACATCGATACCGCGCTCGCCGCCGTCGGGACCGACCGGACCCGGGTGATCAAGGAGACCATCTACATCGCCGACTATCGGCCGGACGTCGTCGATGCGATCTTCGCAGCGCTTCGCCAAGGCGCCACGACGCCACCGCCGGCCCAGACCCTGGTCGGGGTCGCCTCGCTCTACTCGCCACTGTTCCTGGTCGAGATCGACATCGTCGCCGCCCTCTGAGCCTCAAGACCGCCCGCCCCCTACACAGAAAGTTGCTATGAGCAAGAACATTCCCGACCTGGCCCGCGCCGTCCTGGCCGCGGCGGACGCCCAGGACACCGACCGGCTGGTCGCCGTCTGCCACGATGATGTCGTCTTCCGGTTCGGGAGCACCGAGCCGGTACATGGCCGGACCGGAATCGAGGCGGCCAGTCGCGCCTACAACCAGTTCGTCGCCCGGGTGCACCACGACGTACTGGACCTGTGGGAGCCCGAGCAGGGCGTTGCGGTCATCGTCGTAGAGGTGGACTACCTGACCCAGGACGGCCGCGAGCTGCGGCTGCCGTGCTGCAACATCCTGCGGTTCCGGGACGACCTGGTGATCGACTACAGGATCTACATGGACGCCGGACCGGTGTTCAACGCTTCGTGAGTGCCTGCCAGTTCGCTGACGCACCCCACAGATTGAGGACCTGATGAATATCCCCGAAAACGATTCCGACTTGCTGACTGCGGAGGTGGAGTCGCTACGGCAGCGACTGACCGGAACCGTCGCCCTCCCCCAAGACGCCGGGTACAAGACGGCGGAACCGTGGAACCTGACCGCCGTGGTGAACCCCGCGGCAGTCGTCCTGGCAGCCAACAGCGGCGATGTCGCCGAGGCGGTTCGGTTCGCCACAGCGCACCGGCTGAAGCTTGCCGTTCAGGCCACCGGGCACGGTGGAGTGAGCCTGGGCGCCGACGTGCTGCTGGTCCACACCGGCGGCCTGTCGGAGTGCTCGGTCGACGCCGCAGCGGGAACCGCTCGGGTCGGCGCTGGCGTGACCGCTCAGCAGTTGATCGACGCCGCGACCGAGCACGGTCTTGCGCCGATCCTCGGATCCGCCGGCACTGTCAGTGTCGCGGGATTCATCAGCGGCGGCGGAGTCGGTCCGCTAGTGACGACTTTCGGCCTGTCGTCCGATTACGTCCAGGCGCTCGACGTGGTCACCGCGGATGGAGAGGTACGACGGGTGTCCGCCACCGATCACCCCGAGCTGTTCTGGGCGTTCCGGGGCGGCAAGGGCACCGTCGGCATCATCACGGCGATCGAGCTCGAACTCGTGCGGCTGGAGACGCTTCAGGGCGGCGCCCTCTACTTCGACGGAGCTGATGCATCGGTGGTCCTGCGCACCTGGGCGGAGTGGTCGGCCAACGTACCCGACGAGGTGACGACCTCCGTCGCGCTGGTTAACCTGCCGGCCGTACCGGGCGTACCCGAGGTTCTCGCGGGACGCCTGACCGTCGCGGTCCGCTTCGCCAGCACCTTGTCGCAGAAGGCATCCGAACTCGTGCTCGCTCCCCTCCGGTCGGCAGGAGTCAAACCGATCCTGGACTCCGTCGGCACGATGCCGTACCGCGACATCGGGCACATCCACGCCGAACCCGCGATGCCGATGCCGTTGGCCCAGGACCAGCGGCTGCTGACGAGCCTGCCCACCGAGGCCATCGACGCGATCGTCCAGGTGGCCGGCCCGGACTCTCAGTCACCGCTAAAGGTCGTCGAGATCCGCCGTCTCGGCGGCGCTCTGTCGGCCCCACGCGGTGAAGAAGGGGCCTTCAGCAACCGTGAGCTCCCCTATGCCCTGACCGCGATTGGTCTGCCGGGTGACGCCGTAGCCTCGGCGATCAGCGAGACCTTCGCCGGTGTCTCGTCCTGGTCGAACGGCGCGTCGTTCGTCAACTTCGCCGTACCGGGAGACCCGGGCGGATTCTCCAGCGCGTACGACGACGACACCCGGCGCAAGCTCGCGCAACTTGCGGAGCGTTACGACCCGAACGGGATCCTGCTGACAGCGGGATGGCTCTCGGCTGACTAGGGAACTCACCGCCGTTCAGGATGGCGTTCACCGGTCGAGATCGCGCAGATAGGCGGCGAACTTCTCCAAGCCATCGGTGATGCGGGGTCCGCTGATGCCTTCGTTGTAGCCGAGGACGAAGAACCGGTTGTTCCGGACGGTGGGGAGGTTCTTGTTCCGGGCGGAGGTCTTCAGGAAGTCGAGCTGCTTCTGCGCGAGCTGGTTGCCGTAGTCGAGGATGATGACGACCTCCGGCGCCGCCTTGGTGACCGCCTCCCGGCTGACCTGGATCCAGCGGGCCTCCAGGTCGACGAAGATGTTGCGTCCGCCGGCGAGCCGGATGATGTCGTTGGGCGGGACCTGGTTGCCGGAGGTGAACGGCTGGTCGGTCCCCGAGTCGTACACGAAGACCGGCACCCCGCGGCTCCGAGAAACGGTCGACTGACTGAGGTAATCAGCGGCTACTCTCCGCACCACCGTTGACTTGGATGACCTGGGCCGTGATGTGGCCGGCGGCCTCGGACGCAAGCCAGCGCAGCGTTTGCATCACGTCGTTTGAACCGCCAACCCGGCCGGTCACCGTCTCAGCCGCTCAGGCCCGTCGCCGTTCCTCGCTCAGTGGTTCACCGAAGAACGGTGTGTTGTCCACCAGTCCTGGCGCGAGGGCGTTGACAGTGATTCCGCGCGGTCCCAGTTCGCGCGCGACCGCGCCCTGAAGCTCCTGCGGACGGCGCGGGATCCGCACCGTCCGCGCGGCATCGCGAAAGGACCGTTTGATCTCGCCATGAAATGTGCCGCCACCGCTCCCAGCAACACCGCCGCCCAGCCGAACAGCAACTGGGTCTTCCCCGGCTACCACCCCGGCCAGCACATCAGCTCAGAGAACGCCTCCAACGGCTGTTCGGCCCCCGCGCTGCCCGCCTGGGAACTCTGCACGAGTTGACCAAACTCGCCCCGATCGCGATCATCGCCGACGCACTCGGATACACCACCCAGACCATCGAGCGCCACGTCCGCGGAGCAGCCACCACCTACGCCCAGTACGTCGCCACCCGGCAGTGCACTCTTGTCACTCCAACGCCCGGCGGTACCAGTTATGCACTACAGGGCGCGCTTTACATGGGGGTGGTGAAGTCAGCGGGAGCTGCAGGTCCGGGTCGGCTCACCAGTCCGGCGCCGACCCCGGGGAGCAGCCCGGGCGCGGGCGTACTCAGCGGGATGCCGAGCTCCCGCAGGGTCAGCACGAGTGCCGTGGACGTGAATGTCTTGGTCAACGACGCGATCCGGAAGCTCCGCTCCCGTGATCCCCGTCGTGGAACTCCCCACCGCCCGCATGACAACGACGGCACTAAACCGTTTTCATGGCGCCGGCGTCCACGAGCCAGTTCGCGCCGATCGCGCTGGGCATGGTCGGGGACGCCAGCAGCAGCACCACGCGGGCGATCTCGTCCGGCTCGATCAGGGCGCCGGTCAGCATGCCGCCCTGGCCGGGCATGGCGGCCACCAGTGCCGCGTGGTCCATGTCCAGGTGCGCGGCCAGCTGCGCGACGAAGCCGTCCTTGCCCTCCATGATGGCGGTGCGCGTGCCGCTCGGGGTGACCACGTTGACCCGGACACCCTGCGCACCCACTTTCTCGGCCAGCCCGCGGGAGAACGCGTTGAGGGCGGCCTTGGCGGTGGCGTAGGGCAGCGGCGCCGCCCCGGGGCGCAAGGCGCTGTCGGAGCTGATGCTGACGACGGCTCCCCGCGCTTTGAGCAGAGCGGGCAGCGCGGCCCGGGTGGTGCGCACGGCGGCGTTGAGGTTCAGGGCGAACGTGCCGATCCAGTCGTCGTCGCTTCCGTCGAGCGGATCGGTGAACGACCCGTCGCTCATGATGCCGCCGCCGGCGTTGTTGACCAGCACATCCAGGCGGGGGTCAGCAGCGAGCACGGTCTCGACCGCGCGCCGCGGGCCGTCCGGCTCGGCGAGGTCGGCGGCCACGAACGTGGCGCCGGTGGCCTCGAGCTCGGGAGTGCTGGTCCGGGACACGGTCGTGACCGAGGCACCCTCAGCCACGAAGGCCCGGACGATCGCGAGGCCGATGCCCTTGCTCCCCCCGGTGACGAGAACACGCTTACCTGTCAGTTCAAGATTCATACCCTAAGTGCAACATGGAAGCCTCAGTTATGTCAATAACTATGCCACTGACGTCTCATTTCGGCCTCGGTATAGTGATCCACGATGAGAGCGGACGCGGAACGAAGCACGTACCGGATCCTCAAGGCCGCCGAAGACGTGCTCGCTGCCGACCCGAACGCCTCTTTGGAACGCATCGGCGACGCCGCAGGGGTCGCCCGCGCCACCGTCCACCGCCGCTTCGCCTCCCGCCAGGTGTTGCTGGAGTCGATGCGCGCCGGGCTCCACGAGCGCTACCTGCTCGGGCTCGAGCAGGCCCGGGTGCGCACGGCGCCACCCCTGATCGCCCTGCACCGCGTGACGGAAATCGTCTTCGAACTCAAGGCAAGCCACCCGTTTTCGATCAGCCTCGGCCTGTCGACCGAGCCCGAGGTCCGGGACGGCCTGGACCTCCTGTTCACCCGCCTGTACGCCGACGGCACGATCACCGCCCCCCGCCCGGCCTGGTGCCGCCAGGTCTACCTGGCCCTGATGCACGAGGTGGCCCTCCTCCCCGACGACGCCCCCGAGCTGACCGACCCCGACGGCCGCCCCGACCTCCTGGTCCAAACCACCCTCGGCGCCCTCGGCGGCCGCTGACGGCCGTGACCAGCGCAACGGCGGCCCTTGCGCGAAGTGGATGCAGTCAGCCGCCGCCTGGACACCGACCTCGGTCAGCCTCAGTCCTGAGTTCGGTCATTCAGCTTAGTGGGCTTCACATCAGGCGAGTTATGCGAGGCCTTGCATAACTCGTCAACACAGAGCACCACCGCTGCCTCAGGCGGATTCAAGTACAGCCCCATCACGTCGTAGAGCTTGTCGATGAACAACGGGTCGGTGGAGAGCTTGAAGTGGTCGGCCTTGTGGGGCTTGAGCCCGAAGTCCTTCCAGATCTTGCCGATCGTGGTCTTGGACAGGCCTGTCCGCGTGGCCATCTTCGACCTGGTCCAATGCGTCGCGTTCGCCGGCGTGGACTCCAGCGTCGCGACGATCACGTCCTCGACCTGGTCCACGCTGATCGTGCGGGGACGACCTGGACGCTCCTGGTCCAGCAGGCCATCCAGCCGCCGCTCGATGAACCGCTTGCGCCACTTGGACACCGTGTTCGCCGAGCACCGCACCTGGTCGGCCACCGTCTTGTTGTCGAGCCCATCAGCGCACGCCAACACGATTTTCGACCGCAGGGCCAGCGCCTGGGCCGAAGTGGCCCGCCGGACATCGCGCGTCAACTGCTCACGCTCCTCAGCAGTCAAGGTCAGTTCGGCTTTGGGACGTCCTGAGCGCGGCATACCTCAGTCTACGACTTAACCAAGGCACTTTCCGTGCACGACACTAGGCGAAGTTGTATCTCCACGAAGTGTCGGCCGGACCTGTCACCGTAATGCGGTGGTGCCCAGCCGGCATCGGCAGGACTACGAATTCATGGGGGCTACACGGATGAACGACGCGACAGCCGCAGCTGACTTGGTGGTGCTGAGTGCCGGAGCGATTCTGATTGAGACCGTCCTTCTGCTCGGTGTGTCCGTGACGATCTGGCCCTGGTACGCCGAGGTGATCCACGGTCGGAGGATCCGAACGCAGGCGCCGTCTGTACCTACCCAAGGCTCACGGTCTGACCGCGAATCGCTGCTGTTTTACGGAGTGATGCTCTGCATCATGGCGGTTGTGGCCGTCGCGCAGTACACCGCCCTCGATCTCACAATCGGTCTGGGCACCTTCGGCTACTTCGTCGGGTACAACGTCCTTGCCGGCATCTATCTTCGCCGCGCGACCACGCGATCGATCGCCGACCAGCTCGCGTGGCTCCACCATCACGGCATCCCCGCCGGTGTGGTCGTGATCCTCGGGCGGGAGCGAGCACTCACGAACCTGACAGCCGGCGTCTTCGTCGCGACAACGTCCATGGCGATCGTTCTCCCTGTCTCAGGGATCTGGCAGCCCCGCTCCTGGCAGTTCGCCGCGGCCTCGGCGGCCATCCTCGCGCTCATCAGTTCACCCATGATGGTAATCGGCCTCTATCTCCTGAGCCGCCACCGGCAACATGATCGTCTCCTGCGCCATCTCAGCCGCGCGTGCGCTCCCGAACAGCAGCCGCCATCGCGCTGGCTCGAACCCACGACGACCAGAACCACCACGATGGCTCAGCTGTGGCTCGACGGCCTTCCCCCGGAGCGACGGGAACTGCTCGCTGCCATCCATCCCCTACGCGAAGTTCTCCGTCGACGCGCGCGCCAGTGGAAGGGTCTCGACCAGAAGGCGCTGCTGTCCTCCGCCCAGTACGTCGCCGACGACCTCGCGGAGCTCGCGTCGTCCGACGCACCGATCTACGGCAGCAGGGCGGTCACGCAGGCCGTCCAGCTGGCCTATCTCGGTAAGACCGAGCTGTTGACGAGCTGGGCAAAACCGCACGACCTCGCTAATCACGCGGCGTGGAACCCATGGACCCTACGAAAAGCCTTCGGCGCTGTGACCCTGGTTGTCAGCACCCTGACCGGCCTGATAGCTCTGTTCCGCGGGCTGAATCCCTAGATCTGGTCGACACACTTCGCGGTCCAGGTCCTCACAGATTCGGAGTAGAAGCGGGATCGCGGTACACGTGCCGTGGCGAGCCCTGCCCCCTGCTCTGATGGTCCCACTCGCCATCGTGCAGGCCGCGCCCCATGAAAGACAGCTCAGCCGACAAGACGAACACCGCAGGGAAAGCAGGCCTTGAGCAACGACTAGTCGGCCAAGTCCTCGAGCGTCCGCCCTCCGGCCGGCCCGGGATGGCGGATGGCGGTGTGCCAGTACTGCGGCAATCGAGGGGGTCCAGGTCTATTCGTCGCTCTGACTGTTGAGGTCGCTATCGAGTTCGTCGATGCTGGCCTCGACAGCCTCGGTTTCCTCCGCGTCGTACGGCAACGCGTACTGCTCCGTCAGCCGGGCTAGGTGCAGCGCCAGCGGGAGTCCGAGTTGATCGCGGTAGTCCTCGGCCGTTCGCTGCTGGTGGACGAACATCGCCCAAGTGGCGGGGTCGTCGCCGGGCTGCAGCCCTGCCATCGTCAGCTCCAGCAACTGCGGGGTCCAGCCGGCGGTACCGGGGTTGATCCTCGGCTTCCCTTTGCTGTCCAGATGGTGTGTCAGCTTGCTCAGATCCACGCCGACGCCGCTGTGTGTGCTCGCCTTATCGGTAGTGCTGTAGAAGACGCGTCCGCTGTGGCCGCTCTCTTCAGCCGGGGCCCACAACCCCTTCGAGATTCCGCCTCCGCCGTTCTCCTTCGGCGCCCACCACTGCGGAGTTTCGTCACGCTGCTGGTCCGCGACCCGAACCACCCGCAGGTTCCGTCCGTGGAGTGCAAGGCGCTGAAGCGGACCATTTCCCAGCTGCAGGTGGTCCGGAACCAGGCCTCCATTGAGAAGCCAGGGCCACCGCGGCCGAAGGTTCTGGGCGCGGGTGAGAACGAGCGTCGGTCGCCCTTTCAAACCGTACAAGAGCTTACGCATAAAGACTGCGACCGCTTCTGTTTGCTGATCCCTGGACCTGAGGTCCTGCGGACGCATCGTGCCAACCAGTGAAGCCAGGAGGCGAGAGTAGGGCACCCACTCGTCCATGTCGGCGGTTCGGCCGAGGACCTGACGTTCCTGGGGCCGGAGCAGAACGGCGATCGGTGTGAACTGCGGGGTGTAGGTCGGACCGTCGTGGCGACGCCTCACCAACCAGACCGCCACCTGGTTGAGATTGTCCGGGATCGCGTCGCCAAGACTGTGCTCCGGAATCAGACGGGATCCGGTCTGCCGGAGGCCGTCAGACCAGGCAGCTGCGATTCGAAACTCCGCATCCTTGGTCGGCGGAGATTTCAATTCGACGAACTGGGTCACCAGGCCGGCCTCAGCACACCCGGCTCGCAACGCGAACTTAGGATCGGTGAGTGGCCCGAACTTGTCAGCGCCCTCCAACTCGAGCAGGGCGAGGGATGGGTTGATCCCTCGTTGCTCGCCGACTCCACTGATCCAGGCCGTGACCTCCCGGCGCCGCGCGCTGAACGCTTCGCTGTGCTCAGCACGCGTGCGCGGTTGCGGATCGGCACCAAGCGGCGCACCGAGCGATCCGAGTTCAGCGAAGTGCAACTCCAGCGTCAGGTCGGGCGCCTGCCATCGAGACAGCGTCGGCTCGGAGGCCACCCGGTGTTCCGCCAGGTCGAGACTCGCCTCGATGGCGCCGGTCAGTAGATCTGCCAACGCGCCGCCTTGGTGGAGCACCAGCACCGACAGTTGGCGGCCGTCGACTGCCTCGGACACCGAGGCCCTGACTGTGCGCGCGTTGTTGATCGTCCGCTGGTCATTGATGGAATTGATCTCAGCCTGCTGCTCGTCGGCCAGCTTCGCCGAGACCGGCTTGATCGGCTCGAGCTGCCGAAGCGGCAACTCGGAGACGTACTTGCTTCGTCGCAGCTCCGGCGCCATGACGAACTCAGGCTCCAAGGCGGGAGCGACCCATTCCGCAAGGCGCCGCCGCTCGCTCGGCATGAGGCCCGCGCCGATCGCGTGTGCCCCCATACGGGTGTGGTGAACGATCGCTGCGACCAGGCCGTCCTTGCCGACAAGCCACGCATCAGCGTCCTTGACCAGTAGCTCGGCTGGCGGAAGGTTCTCGATCACCGACAGGTGCTTCAACATTCCCTCGGGTCCGCCGTGCCTCCACGCGACGCGACCGAGCCCACGGTTCCACTCGACGGCGCCCACCGCGAAGCGGTTGGACTCGGTCAGGCCCGAACGCAACGGGCTGTCCGGCAGCAGGTAAACCGATGCGGACGAACCGCGCGGTAACCATGCCGTACGGCTGACCCAGCGACGGATGCCGAACGCAACATGGACGCGAGGAACCTGGGAGAAAGGGACCGTCCTCAGCGAGATCCTGATGACGGCCGAGTAGCGCCATGTGCGCCTGCCGCCGGTTTTGTCCTTGCGATGCTCCTCGAGGGGCGGCCAGGACATCAGTTCGGCACCGGAAGCCCGGGCACTGCCAGCGACGCGTCGAAACTCCACCCGCTCCCCGAGGTGTTCATAAGGAGCGAGCTTCGCGATGCGGTCTGCGATGACGTCGGGGAGGAGATGGTAGCTGGCATCGGCGGGGGTGTTCGTGCCACCCGCGGACAGTGAGTGTTCCAGAAGGTCGACTGTCTTGGCCGACCAGCGGAGATCCGCGGACCTCAGGCTTTCGATGGTCTGCTTGAACACCGGAAACGCCTCTGGCCCGGGCGACATGTCCCACAGCCAGGCATTGAGGAAGCCCGCGAAGACACTGGCGGGCAACGGCGAACCGGCATACAGCCAGGGGACCGCCGCGCTGAACGAAGCGCTGTCGTCGACCGTCAGCAGATCAGGAGCCACTGCCCGCAGAACCGCGTTTAGCCGCCGGATCGGGACACGCCGCAGTCTCTCCTGCGTGGCAGCCGACTTGGCGTACCTGTAGAGATCCAGGATCGGCTCGCGCCAGGCAGCAGGAAAAGCGAGCGTGGCGTACTCGGCTTCGACGCTCTCGTCAGGACTCCTGGGAACGAATGCCGCGGTGTGGACAGTCTGGTAAGCCATTCTTCCTCAGTTCATCTCTACGAGTGCTCGATACAAGGGTTCGTACAACGCTTCGACCAAGGACTTGTCGAGCGCGGGCCTGGACGACTGCTCGTCGAAGTACGGCGCGAGCAACTCACGCATGCTGACGAGAAGACTCGTGTCAGGAGTGTCCAGCGATCGAAAGCCGGCCTCGCGAGGAGAGAACGCGGCGTCGACAAAGACAACCCGCGCCGGCACTCCCCCACGGACCAGACGGCCGATCACCTGCCAGATCACCACGAGCTGGTCCCAAGTGAAGGCGTTCTTCTCCTCCTCCGGCAGGTGACTCCAAATCAACTGTCGGGTCAGATACCTGTTCCACAGCTTCGCTGCCTTGGCCCGGAAGGACCTCGCCGCGGCATCCGCGGATCCTGCCGACCGAACGGCGCGCCGGAACTCTCCGGTGCCGTCACGAATCTGACGCACCGCCCAGTCGTTGATGGCGTTGACCGCGAGGGAGATGTCGTCCGGGCGCGGATGTGGCCGGGCCAGGAAGTACGCCGTACCGATCGCCGCTCGACCGTCGGGCAGCACGATGTTGTGGCCGCGCTCGACAGCCAGCAACGGCGCGACCAAGATCTCACCGCCGGTCCGGCCGAACGCCGCGACGTCGCCCCGGCGCAGCGTCCACAACGTGTCCAAGTCCGCGTCGTCTGAGATCAGTTGGACGACACGGTCCTTCCACTCCGGAAGACTGCGCAGGTAGGTAGTGGCTTGCTCGGCCTCCTGGTAGCTGCCGACAAGAAGCAGAACGCGGCGGCGGTCAGGATCTGTGATCGCCGCCAGCTCGTCCTCAAGCATCGAAGTGGCACCGGTGAGACTGCGATCCGGCTCCGCGAGCTGACGCAGCATCGCGGTGAGCACCTTTCCTCGCTGCTCCGGAGGCGCCCCGGACAGGCGAAGCGGTTCGTGGCTGTCCGGCCAATGCAGGAACTCCTTGCGGAATTCGGTCCCCAGAACGGCCTCGACCTCCCGTTGATGCGGGCGTAGCACGGCACCAACAGGCGCGTGCAGGTGGTAACGACTCGAGGTGCCCGCCCAGCTGGTGGCGGACATGAAGAGCACATTGGGCCCTGGTCGATCGTCGACCGCCGGAAGGTTGTGCAGCTCCATCAACAATTCACGCCCGACCCCACCGCATCGAAAGAAGCTCAGCTCGCCACTCTGATCGCCGTCCCGCTCCCGTTCCCCCGGCCGGAACTGGAAGCCGAGCACGTTGCCCATCGGCGACTCCGGGATCATCGGTTCGTAGTCCCGTGGCGGTCGCCGTGACAGGACGTTCGAGGCGGACTCGAGATTGAGCGCGGCTTCGACTCGTGGCCACAGCGTGGTCATGAAGTTCAGTCGGTGGTGCAGCGCGGCGAGGATCAGGGTGAACTCGAACCTGGTGGTGTGTGCCTCGATGTCCTCGTTCAACTCGACGAGGTCGAGAAGAACGCTCCGGAGGCGGTCGCGGATGGACGAACCGCGGGGCGCGTGCAGCAACTCGAGCGCAAGCGCCACGAGCTGGTTCACCTCTGGAGCGAGCTCGTCGCCGGAGTCGGCAGACCGCATCTCGAGCGGCTCGTTCCGGAACTGGTCGAGGATCTCGCCGACCCGGCGCATCGCCTCCAGCCGCTCGGGGTCGACCTGATCATGATCGTCGCGTGAATGGTCCTCCGGAAACCAAGCGTTGATCAACCACTGGTGCAGAGTGTGCGCGCTGAAGTACTCCTCGGTGATCCAACCGCGAAGTCCACTGTCGTTGATCAGCAATGCGTACAGACGATTGGCTGCCGCGGTGACCGTGTTCACCGCGCCGGTCCAGTCGTCGACCTCGCGAGCTGACAGCTGAATCCTCCCGCGCCTGGCCAGTTCGCTCACCGCGTGGCCGGCGACCTGGTCGAGCCAGGAGTTCGGCGATCGTCCGATCAGCGTGAGCGAGGGCGCGAACGCGGCGTCCAGCTGGATCTGCACCCGATCCGCCTCGTCGACTATCACCAGGTCGCTTCGCCGGCAAACAAGCTCGAGGTAGCGAAGGTTCTCGTCCTGCAACTGCCGGGGTACTGCGCTGTGAACCAGCCCGGCCGACGTGGTGACCCAGATCTGGGCATCAACCAGAGACCGAGCACCGTGATGACGCGGGCAGGACGACCACAGTGGGCAACTGTGACGACGTGGTGCTCTGCCTGGCCTACGGCGCGAACCTTCGGGACTTTCAGAACTCGCCAGCGAGTGCGCGAAGTCCTCCGCCGGCTCCACCGGGATCAGCGAACCACAAGGAGCCTCACCGATCGCGAGCGGATGCGGCGCCTCGAACCCTCGGAGAGCGTCGAGAGGACAGGCGCTGCTCAGGAACGTGAAACCGGGATGCCGGTGCTGGAGCATGGAGGCCGCACCGGTTCCGGCCACCCGTCGGTGCAACCGCTCGATGTGCCGCTCCCGGGTCGACTGCCCGAGGATCGGAGCCGCCGAAAGCCCTAGACGCTCGAACTGATGCACGATCGCCAGCGTTTCGGCGACATCACCGACGACGATCGTGATGTGCCGGCCGCTTCGCGTAGCCGCCCAGAACGCCAGGATGTCGCGCACCGTGGACTTTCCCGCGCCGACCATCCCGACGAGATTCAGCAGACCGTCCACCCGAAACGCATCGGACCGGCTGAAGCGACCCGCGGCGTCGTCGCGCATCAGCAGTTCGACCCGCTGCAGGCGTTCGGTCCACCTGTTCGGACGTTCTCCGTCGGTCTGTTCCAACGCGTCCATGGAGCGCGCAGCTGCTTCGAGTTCCTTCCAGCTGACCTCGATCGCAGCGCCCAGTGCGGCAGGCATCGCGGTGAGATCATGTCCTCGGTTCGGTGCATCCGGAACGAGCTCAGCCGGGATCGTCACCGCATAGTGGCGCTCCCGGGCAACGAACTGGAACTGCCCCGCTTCCGCTCGCGGCAACGCACTCCGCACAAAGGTCGGCGGCGACGTCAGCAGGCGGTCGTACACATCGAAGCGCCTCGCGGCACGACTGGGGTCTCGCCGCACAGGCGTCTCGTCCACTTCGCCGAAGTCATAGGCGCGCAGGTGCCGAGGCACCTCGAGGTACATCGAGAGCAACCGCCGCCACTCGTAGCGCCGGCGCAGGTCCCACAGATAGTGCCGCGCCCGGCGGATCATCAGTCGCTGCTCGGCACCGGTTTCCGCGAGGACGTCGCTGTACGGATATCCACCGAGCAGCGTCCAGGCATCGATCGCCGTCCACGTCGGAGTAACTCTCTCCAGTAGTCGAAGTCCGAGTTCGACGTCGAGCAGATCGCCCGGTCGAACGGCAACGTCGTCCGGCCAACCGTCCGATAGTTGCGACAAGATCTCCTGGTGCCAATCGCTCCGGCTACGCATCGCTCGCTCCAGCGCCGGAGCCTGCCGGGATCGACGACAGTTCGCGGTCGACCCGGAGAAGGAACTCGGTGTCCGTCAGCAACTCGAGTCTCGTGGCCAGGTCGGGTGCCAGGTTCCGTTTGAAGACGCGGCCGTAGCTTTCCTGTTCGTCGAATCGGTACTGCGGCACGACCAGAAATGCCCGGTGGTACGGCGGATCGGGCCGCAGTTGTTTCGCCCCACGACCCAGCAGCACCGGGTTCGAGCGGTCCTTGACGTCAACTGCCCAGACCTTCCCGGACGGCAGGGCGATTCGCAGATCGTAGGCGTCGAAGTTCGGCCACATCTCGGCCTTCAGACCCCGCTTCTGCAGTTCGGTGTCCAAGTCGCCTTCAGCCAACCCTGGACCGGTGATGAACATTCGCAACGGCCGGCTGAGTTGACGCAGTCCGCCGTCGGACGCAGCGCTCAGCACCTTGCCAACCGTGCCCGCGCCGGCCCGATGACAGCGATCGAGCTCGCATCGATACCCGTCCCTGGAGATCGAAACCAGCAAGCAGCCACAGCGCGCGCAGGTCGCAGCCTGGCCGTCGCGCAGGTAGGTCGCCGTGACCGGCTCGTAGACTCTCTGGATCAGCTCGAGAACTGGCTGCAGGTTGATCTCCCGATTGAGTTCGATGAGATCGGCACCCGTCAGCACAGGTCGGGCGACCAACAACGCCCGGAACGCCGTGTACGACTCCGGAGACTGACTGATCCGGCAGGCGCTGATCGCTTCGTGCATCAGGACATTCTCGAACAGCTCAGCCGCCGGATCGGGAGCCGAGACAGCCCATTCAAGGCACTGCTGGGTGAGACTACCGGTCGCCGCGTCGACCAGGAACTCGTCCTGCGGTGCGAAGCCATCAGGCAGTTCGAGAGGCCAACGCTCCAGCGGTAGTTCGGCTGCCCAGGCCGTCATGTCCGGCACACTGCTCGGGGGCGCGACACCATCCTTGAGGCAGCGCAGAACGAGGTGGTTGTACGCCGTCAGCACGGTCGGTTCGTAGACCGGCGTCGCCGGCTGCCGGGCTGAAGCCAACCTGGTAATGGCCGAGGCGACCAACCGCAGCAGTCGCTCCCCCGTGAAGAACTCAGCTGGCGGTTCCTGTGTCGTCGTCATGTGCTGTCCTGTCGATCTGCAACGCGCTGTCGCCCGGGAAACTCGGACACCACCTGGATACAGGGCACCACCGACAGTTTCTGCCCGGGCGGGCTGGGAACACCTCGTCGTGGTACCAGGGCTCGACATAGGACCGCAGAGCATCTCGCGCCCGAGTGATCTGATCCGGATCTGCCGCGTCGATCAGTTGAATGTCTGAACCGTCCGGGTGCAGGATCTCGAGCTCCACCCGCGCCCCCTCGAACTCACCGCCGAGCGCACCGCCGGACAAGATGACCACCGCCATCGCGAGCTGTGGCATCTCGATAGGATCGGTCGCGAACTGCTGCGGACGCGTAGTGGTCTTCACCTCGCGCCACACCCACGCTTCGCCGTCGCGGTACAGCAGATCGGGCTTGGCCACAACCACGGCGCGCGCCTGCGGATCGTGGACGACAAGCGTCGGCTCCACTCGCGCTTGCTCGGCCACCTCGGAGAACTGAAACGCACAGAGCGCGCGGTGGTGTTCGATCATGCGCCGACCAGACGCTGCTTGGTCGCCTTCGACAGACCAGCCGCCGGCTGACCAGTCGGCCTCCGGCGGTGTATCGGCCGCATCACACGGAAGACCGCGCCGATGCCGCTCGTCGAGCCACGCGTGCACCGCCTGCCCAAGCGTCGAACTCGGGTCGTACTCCCAGGTCTTGGGCAACCCAAGGTCTCGAAGGTGACTTTGGGCGGGACATGCTCGGTGGTATCGCAGGTTGCTGGCCGAAACGCTCCGTTCGGGATTTCCACGCGCTGTCATCCCGAGCAGCCCTGGAACCGCCGGCAAGGCGTCGCAGAAGCTCTGCCGCTTGCAGCCACTGCACCAACTTCCCGCATGGGTCTCTACACCGCGGGACAGGCGCGTCACCTCGCTACGACCGCGTAGTTCGAACAGCTCCGACGCCTCCGCCGGCGTACCGTCGAAGAGCACGTCGAGCCTGCCGGTCGCCAGGTCAATCTGAGTCACTCTGACCTTGGTCGGTGCGGGCGCCGAGGTGATCTCGAACGAACTCGACCATGGTCTGGGCCACGGGGACGGGTCGCCGAATGCGGTCGCGAACGCCGCGATCGCCACCTGCGACTCGGCCCTTGCGGCCGACGTACCTGTGCGGAGGAAACGGAACTCGCGGCGGTCCCCGTCAATAGACCAATACCGACGTCCCCAGGCATACAACTCCCAGACAGCCTTCGCCTGCCGCTGGACCACCCAGAGGTCGCGGGCAGGAACGAGTCCACGTTGCCGAGCGTCGCAGGACGCCCGATACGAGCTGGTCGCGTGCCGAGCGAAGGTCACAAGGCCCGGGTGGACTCGGTCGGAGGCGATCTCGGCGAGCGCGACCGCGTCACTGACACCGTCGAACTCGATCCGGTCCAAAGCCTTCATCACCGGGTCGAGCGTGAATGTCGTCAGCGGCGTCCTCGACGACTCAACCCAGTGCCGCAGTCGCAGCTTCGGCCGGATCTTCACGCTGTCCCCGGCGGGACAGCCCACAGACTCACCTCGGGCATGACTTGCCCCGATGCGAATCAAACCGTCGCTACCAACCAACTCCGGAGGTCGCACCCACTGAGCGCTGACCGGTTCCTCGCCTGCAGGCATGACTCAATGTAACCGAACTGAAACTGGATTGTGGTCTGAACGCGTGGCGGTCAGACGCGATCAGCCGCGACCGTCGAGGCAGACACCAAACGAGCCGATGACCGCACTGGGATGGTGTACGTCGTCTGCTGGACCGATACCACCCGACCGCTGGTCGGGAGGTCCATGGTTCCACGTCGGCGCCATACGCCCGCTGCAGCGTCCGAACCGAGCAGGGCCAGACCTTCCCTGTTGCCGAACGCTGATGCGCGACTCAGAAATACGCGCCCAAGGCCCTGAGCACCTCCCGACCTCGGCGGATCTCGGGTCCGTCAGGGCAACACCTCCACGGTTCGCACGCGGGCTCGGGTGCAGGCGACGTAGAGCTTCCGATCGGTGTCGCTGTCCACGCTCAGGCCATGGATCAGCCGATCGCGATCGTCGTCCGAGAGCTTGATTCCAACCGCGTCCCACTCTGCGCCTTTGGCCTGATGAGTTGTGAGACCAGGCACCGGACGACCGGGAAAGGACAGCCGCTCTCGGATCTGAGCCAGGCGCCCTGTGTGGCTGTGGTGCGGCTTTCGCAGGCGTCGAGGTGATATCGCTTCGATCAGTTCACACACTCGTATGTAGCCGGCGCGAATTCCGCTCTTTCCGCCTTCGTGAAGTAAATCCGTGATCGCCTGCAAGTCGGGTTCGATCTGTCGCAGGACATCACGGTCGCTGATCGCCAAAGCGGTCAGTGCATCGTTCAGATAAGTCGCGTCCAGACTGAAGATGTTCCTGGCGACATGGTTCAGCACCAGCGTCGCGGCGGCCTCTTCGTGCCCGCCCTTGAAACTCTGGAACGCCAGCGGGAGCACCTCCGCACCGAGCTCCCACAGCGGCTTCCAGTACAAGGACAGGACCACGTCGACCCCCACGGGTCCGGCGGCGTGGTTCAGCACCGGCAGGGTCGCGGGCTGCCCGGCGCGTAGGGCATCCGCCAACTTTTTCTGCCCCGGGTCACGCCAGCGAAACGACTGGGTCAACGAGAGCCGCCGGAACTCCTGCCGGTCGAGCAACAAGGGAACGACCTCAGGCCGGGCACCGCGGAACACATACAACGCCTGCCAGGATCCCCGACTAGAGTGACTGCCACTCCGGCCTCGACCGCGAACTCGATGATGGCGATGTCCAGGTCATTGGCGTCGAAGACCTCGTCGACGATCAGGGCGCGCATCCGCGCCGCCAACCGCGCTCTGACGAAGTCGGCGATCCCAGGATCGTCGATCGCCTGCTCCAGAACCGATCGAATGTCGTCGTGCGTGCAGATGCCGTCGTTGAGCAGTGGAATGCTGATAGTCGTCGGCACGGTGACGCGACCGGAGTCCGTG
Organism: Kribbella italica; assembly: GCF_014205135.1. Lineage (NCBI taxonomy): Bacteria > Bacillati > Actinomycetota > Actinomycetes > Propionibacteriales > Kribbellaceae > Kribbella > Kribbella italica. The sequence goes on along the minus strand of NZ_JACHMY010000001.1, from coordinate 8,777,632 downwards.
AACCCGCTGACCACAACGACTTCGCCGTTCTGGACCGTCAACTCGTACGCCGTCCTGTTCCACAACGTCGCACCGAACGCCGACCAACTGTCCTCGACCCGCAGATCCACGTGCCCGTTCGGCCAGCGCAGGACCCCCGCCCGCAACAGATCACGGAGAAGGTCCGACATGATGGCGTCGAGGGTCACGATCTGATGCGGCCAACTCAACGCCTCCCGCCCCCAGAACCGCTGGACCCGCCGGGCAAGCGTCAGGGTCGCTGCCCGGGTGAAGCTGACCGCTACTACTGCCCGCACGTCGCTCCGGGCCTCCGGATCGAACCGGTGCACGCCGAACCGCTGGGCCGACACCGTGGTCTTTCCGGTCCCCGGACCTGCTTCGATGTACAGTCGCGGACTCCGCGCACCAAGCGCCCTGTGCTGTTCCTCGGTGAGTGCGTCGGCAGCGGCCTTGAACGGCTCGCCGCCCTCAGCCGTCATGATTCGGACGCGGTGTCGCTGCCGACAGGAAGTCCAGCGCGCTTGCGATCGGCTCAGGTACGCGGATGGCCGCGCCAGTTTGATGCGCCTCCCGCAAACCCTTCGGCCAAGGCGAGCGCGAACTCAGCTTTGCGCGGCGCACCTGGCCCAGCGGGCGTGTGCACGCCGTTTTTCGGCTTTCGGGCACTTCGAAAGATCGGGTGCACAGACTCCGGCGTCACCGGATCCGGGACGTCGAGCCCAAGAGCGGTCAGGGCTTTCACCACAAGATTCTCGTTGTCCTCGGTCAACTCTGGCTCCAGCGTGGGGTGGCTCTGTGCGACCAGAAGCACCTCCGGATCGTGCTCGGCTGCCCAAGCCGGCAGCGTGGGTACCTGGTCGAAGGGCAAGTCGCTGTCACGCAGCACTGCAATGCGGCTGCAGAGTTCGTGATCTTTGGTGGCGAGCAGACGAACTGCCCAGGAACCGACCTTGGTCCCCATCGGCACGATGCTCAGCGCGTCGACGAACGCCTGCTTGTCACGGTCCTGGCCGGCCCAGATCCATCCAAACTCCCTGACGACGGCCGCTTCGGTCACTCCCTCGACCAGCAACAGCCGCTCGGCGAACAGCGCGGCCGATCGGCTGGCGTCAAGGTGCAACCGAGTCTTTCGCAGTACCTCCTCCTTGCCGGTCATCGGCAGGGACGCAACAGCACGCGAGACATTTCTGCCCTGCCTGTCACGTCGAACGACGACAATCTCTTTGGGATCGCAAGATGCGATGACATCGCTGGCGTGCGTGGAGACAATCACCTGCAGTTCGGGACGCTGAGCGACCTCACGACGCAAGTAGCGGATCAACGAGTGTTGCAATTGAGGATGTAGGTGCGCCTCGGGTTCTTCGATGACCAACGTGACGTGGAACGGCCCGTCGGGGAAGAAGGAGTCTTCGCGACTCTCACTCTCGACACGTGCCTGGCGAAGACGTTCCTCCGCGTCCTCGAACTCCGGCGGCTCCTCAGTCGGCGACTGCTGAGTCTGGGCCCCATCCTGTTGAGCCGAGGAGGCGGCGACGGGCCCAACATCCGCCATCTCAGCCGTCGCCTCCTCGACCCGTGTTGCATCTGGAATCGCAGCCAACGTCACGGCGATGTGCAGGAGGTTGACGTACCCGAGCCCGACTGCCTCGAGGGGAAGCGCGTGTTCACGGCCCTCGATGGCTGCCAGCATCAGCTCGAGTACCCGCGCGAGATAGCGATCGTCGGCCACCTGTCCGCGGATGTACGGCCAGTTCCGGCTGACACCGGCGGACAGGGATCGCAGATGGTCACCAACGCGGTCCTCGAGGGCAGTTAACAGACCGTCGCTCGCCAACTCCTCCAGCAAGCGGGAGGCTTTGGTGCGCAGAGAGGTCAGGTCTCGTCCCATTCCCCTGTTCTGCTGCTGTGCTCTGAGGAGCTCGACCAGCACCCGGGCTTCTCGGCGAGCCAACTCGTCCAGCGGATTACGCCACGCGGGAAGGTGTACGAGAAGATCGCGTCCTCGACCTGACTCGTGACGAGCGGCTCGGTGCGCACCCGTCCCAGGTCACGCCGAAGAGTCCGAGACCACGTCGCAGCGACCGTTCCTGGCGCGTTACGTCCACTTTGCGCTTGCAGACTGATACCAAGCGGACGCTCGCCCTTCGGGTCATCCGCGTAAGAGTAGTCGACTTCGATGGCCCGCTCGGGCGGACCGAGGGTCGACGCCGACGGGCCAGGCAGACGGGGGAAGGTCTTCCGGTGGCGAGATAAAGCGCTTCGCTGACTGTGGTCTTTCCGGCGCCGTTCGCGCCGATCAGAACGCTGAAGCGTCCTGGAAGGCTGACCTCCAGCTCCCCCAGAGCAGTGGCCCGAAGGCCCTGGACGCGCAGCCTGCTGAGATGCATCTGTCCTCCTGAGTCGACGCAGGACAGGATGCCCCGTCAGGAGTTCGCCGCCGCAGCCGGGCTGCCCGCGAGATGCGTCGGGGACCAGGGCCGGGTACCCGGGGATCTCCGACGTATCCACAGTGGTCCGCGATCACGCGTCCCAGCCGCCGGCCGTCTTCGCGCCGTCGAGGGAGTAGTCGACAAACGCCGGATCCGGCCGTCCTCCGCCATGAACAATCCGGCAGAGGCCGACGTGGTGGACCGGTCGCGAGGTGCCGAGTTGGCGGCTGATCCTTCAACATAAGCTTCGACTACTCAGTGTGAGATGCTCCGCAGTCCTGACTCTTATCCACAGCCGAGTTGAAGAGAGCCGCTAATTCTGGGAAGAGTTCGCCTTGTGATCAGAACAACACACCATCTAACGCACCACTTTCAGCGATCAGCAATGCCAACCATTAGCGGCGGATGCCACGTCTCCAATCGCAAGTGCACAGGTCACGGCCACTATTGGCAACAGTTCGGCATCAACAGCAAATGCGGGGCGCAAATCAGCGGGTTCGGGGTTCGAGTCCCTGGCGGCGCACCAGCATCGAGGCCCAGGCAGACATCGCATCTGTTCCTGGGCCTTTGTGCGTTCCAGGACCCTCTTTCCTCACCGTCCCGTCACTGTGTGTTACCTCACACGGTCCGGCGTGATCGGGTCGATTCTCGATCAGCCGTTGAGCCGGCAACAGGTGGTCACCGGGCTGGGCCAAGCGATGGCTACATCGTGGGAATCGCAGCGCGCGTTACGGGCGTCTGCAGCGAGCCGCAACCGGCCACTCGGCCGGTCAAACAGGCGCTTGACACGTCAGCTGTCCGTCGATATATGCTCCGCTGACCATTCAGCACTGGGGGGAACCAGTGCCTTCTGCCACTGGAAAGACAATCATCATGAAGCTTCGTCGTACCGTCATGTCCGCTGCCATCGCGCTCGGCGTCGCGGCCGCGCTGCCGTTGACCGCCACCGCCGGGCGCCCCGGCCCCACGCCGCCCGCCGGGCTGTCCAAGGCCACCGCCGCGACCGCCGCCGGGGTGTGCAACCTGTCGGTGCCCACCCGGGTCGCGATCAGCCGCCCGTACATGGAACTGCCCACCCGGATCAGCGGGAACTGCACCGCCAACGGCAGCTTCTCGCTGTGGACCCTGACCCACCCGAGCAAGGGCGAGGTCACCGAGGTCGGCTTCGAAGAAGGCGACACCACCTACCCGTGGGACATCTACTCCACCGACCCGATCGGCAACCAGAAATTCGTCCCCCAGGTCGCGGTCGACCCGGCCGACCAGCCGCTGACCCAGAACACCCCGGCCACGACCGTGAAGCTGGCCGCCGGCGCCTGGATCTCCTCGACCCGCACCGCTGACGTCGTCACCCTGAAGGGCACCTCGCTGCTGTACTCGGTGGGCAAGAACGTGTTCTTCAAGCGCTCCGCCAGCGGCGTCTTCCAGTACCGCGACCGCGGTACCACCACCTGGAAGAACCTCAAGGCCGTCACCACCAACAGCGCCGGCGAAGCCACCATGGCCTACCGCTACAGCCCGGTCCGCGACTACCGCTTCGCGCTGTACTCCACCTCCATCAGCTGGGACCTCGCCAGCGCCACCACCACCCGCTGACCCACCCGCTCCTGGCGCCGGCCACCACAATGGCGCCAGGAGCAACCATGTCCGGTCGTGGACAGGCCGCGGTCGTGACGTCGAAGCCGGCAGCTTCTGGCAGCGGTCCAGAGCGGCCGGCAGGCCTTATGCCGGTGGCAGAAGCCCTGTCGGATCATCGACGGGACGAGGCATCCTCAGACGATGGATCTGGGGTTTGGTGGCGAAGTTGCCGATCTGTATCACCGATACCGTCGCGGTTATCCGTCGGGGTCGATCGGTGCGTGCGTCGACGCGTTCTCGTTGAACGGCGACGATCTCGTGATCGATCTCGGGTGTGGCACGGGTCAACTGGCGACACCGATCGCCTCGCAGGTTCGGGCCGTGATCGGGGTCGATCCCGAACCGGACATGCTGGCCCGCGCCCGTTCAGCCGCCCAGGACCAGGGTGTCGCGAAGGTGGCGTGGATGGTCGGCAGCGACTCCGACCTGCCGCTGCTGCGATCGCTGCTGGGTGAACAGTCGGTCGGTGCTGTGACGATCGGACAAGCACTGCACTGGATGGACCACGAGGCGCTGTTCGCCGCGGTCGATCCACTCCTACGTCCTGGAGGTGGTGTCATGGTCGTGGCCAACGGGATCCCACTGTGGCTGCAGGACTCGGACTGGTCACGGGCCCTACGCGAATGGCTGTCCGACTGGTTGGGCGCAGGGCCGGCCAACAGCTGCGGCACCGACGACGCGACGCAACAACGCTATCGCCAGAGCCTGATGACCAACGGCTTCGAGGTCAGCAAAGTCGAGCTCGACTATGCCGACGAGCTCGACTTCGATCACTTACTCGGCGGGATCTACAGCGCACTGCCGGTCGACCGCCTTCCCGCGCCCGAGGAGCGTCCACAGCTCGCAGCGGAACTCCAGGAAGTACTTCGTCCCCATCGGCCGTACGTCGAGCAGGTCCCGGTACGAGCCCTCCTCGGCACGAAGGTCGCGTGAGCAACCAACCAGCCATCGATCCCTGTCCAGGAAGCGTTCCTGGACAACCCCTACACCTGACGGCATCAAGGCCCAGGCAGACACCGCGTCTGTTCCTGGGCCTTGTGCAGTCACGGTTCAGCCGAGGAAAGTGGTCAGTTCCGTGATCACGGCCTGGGGGTTCTCCTCGGCGAGGAAGTGGCCGGTGCCGGGGACCTTGTGGACCCGTACGTCGGTCGCCTGCTGGGTCCAGGCGGCGAGGTTGGACTCGAAGCTGTACTCCGAGGTCAGGCCCAGGAACGGTGCGGTGATCTTGCCGTAGGTGGCGAAGTCGAGGACGTCCTGGTGGAAGGCCTGGTACCAGGCGTTGCCGGCCCGGATCGCTTCCGGGCGGGCGTAGGCGTGGGCGTAGACGCGCCGGGAGAGCTCGTCGATGGCGGTCGGGTCGGGTGGGAAGGCGTCCATGAAGTAGTCGACGATGTAGCGCGAGCGGCCGGTGATCAGCTGCTCGGGCAGGCTCTGGACCTGGTTGAAGGCGAACCACCACAGGCTGAAGCCCCGGCCGGGGCGGACCAGCAGGGGGATGTCGTACAGGGACGGGTCGGGGTGGCCGACGTCCATCAGGACGAGTTTGCGGGTCGCGGCGCGGTGGTTGACCGCGAAGCTGTGGGCGACCATCGCGCCGATGTCGTGGCCGGCGATGTTGACCGAGCTGTAGCCGAGGTGCCGGATCAGGCGGTGGACATCGGCCGCCATCGTCTTCTTGTCGTAGCCGTCGGCCGGCTTGGCGGATCCGCCCATTCCGCGCAGGTCGACGGCGATCACCGTGTAGCGCTTAGCCAGGGCCGGCAGGATCTTGTGGAACGACCACCAGGTCTGCGGCCAGCCGGGCAGCAGGACCAGCGGCTCACCACGACCACCGATGACGTAGTGCTGGCCCTTCGCGTACTTGCTCCGCAAGCCCAGCGTGCGAGCCAGCGCAGCATCCGACGGCACGCCGCCGCCCGTGGCCTCCGCGGTTGCCGCCGTCCCCGTGATCCCGGCAGCTACCGCAGCTCCGGCACCGAGCGCGAGTAAACGCCTCCGGTTCATGTCCATCGTGCCCCACCCTTCACCAGGCGCCACCGCGGGTCGATGCCGCCGTGCAGGCACGGTAAAGGCGCCATGGGTCACCCCAGCCCGGCGCGGCCGTAACCTGAGCGACCCCTTCGGTTAAAGGCCCCAAAAGCCCGGTCAGCCACGCGGGACGACGTCCGTGGCAGCCGACGGAGCATCTTCTCGCGGCCGGGTGGGGTCGCCGGTCAGGTGATGGTGGAGGTGACCGTGACGTCGACGGCGCCGCGTTCGAGGTAGGTCTGCCAGGCCTGGGCGAGCCGGGTGATGCCGCTGTGCAAGGTTGCCGGTGGCAACGCGAAGGGCAGCCGGGTGTGGTTGTCGGTGCTGCCGTCGGCGGAGAAGACCGAGCCGGGCAGCAGCGCGACGCCGTACCGGAGGGCCAGTTGGGCGAGGTGGGTGGCGTCACCTTGCGGCAGCCGGACCCACAGGGACGCTCCGCCGCGGGGTTGCTGCCAGGTCCAGTCGGGCAGCTGCGTGGCCAGCAGGTCGGTGAGGGTGCGCAGACCGCCCGGCAGCGTGCTGCGCCGCTCCGCCGACGCGGCGCTCGAGTGGTCGAGCAGCCGGACCGCGACCTCCTGGGCGACCAGTGAACTGCCGAGGTCGGTGATGCCGCGAACCTGGGCGAGCCGGGACACGACCTGCGGCACGGCCCTGATCCAGCCCAGGCGCAGTCCTCCCCAGAACAGCTTGCTCATCGAGCCGATCGTGACGATGCGTTCGTGCGACCCGAGCGCCGGCGTACCGGGGCCTTCGGCGAAGCCGGTGCCGGCCAGCGACGTGTCGTCGACCAGGACGAACTCGTGCTGGTCGACCAGGCGCGCCAGCCGTTGCCGCCGGTCCTCGGAGAGCACCGCACCGGTCGGGTTGTGCACGGCCGCCTGGACGTAGACCAGCCGCGGGCTGCCGGTCCGGAGCAGCGTTTCGAGCGAGCGGACGTCGAGCCCGTCCTCGTCGGCGCGGACCGGCCGCAGCCGGCTGCCGGTCCGCGAGAACGCCTCGAGCGCGCCGCGGTACGTCGGCTGCTCCACGATCACGCCGTCCCCCGGATGCAGGCAGCCCCGGGCGACAAGCTCCAGCGCCTGCTGCGCACCGGAGGTGATCAGGATTTCCTCGGGAGTCGTCGGTACGCCGCCGTCGGAGTACCAGCGGGCGATGCGCTCACGCAGCGCGGTCAGCCCGCGCAGGTGGTATCCGTGGTGAGAGCTGGTGAGCCGCAGGTAGTCGTCACGGGTCAGGCTGCTCGCGACGTCGGCGACCAGGTCGAGGCTGGGCAGCGCGGCCGTCGCGAAGTCGATCGTCGCCAGCGGCCCGTCCAGGAACTGACTGGCGGCGTGATCGCCGGCCAGCAGGCTGTTGGACACGGTCTCGCGGCCACGATCGGCGCGGACCCGCGTACCGCTGCCCTGCCGTCGTTCGAGGCGGCCGCTCTCCCGCAGTGCCTGGTACGCCGCGACCACCGTCGTACGGCTGACGGTCAGCGCGGTCGCGAGCGCCCGCTCCGGCGGCAGTACGGCGGACGGCGGCAGCTCGCCGCGATCGATGAGTTCGGCGAGGCTGTCGCTCAGCTGCCGGTAGAGCGGCCCGGACCGGGCACCGGTGCCGACCATCATCCGCGCCACCTGATCGGCCGGGAATCGCAGGCCGCTGCCGTCCAAGAGGTCCAAGGAGAGTCCAATTTCGTCGATGTGGCTCTAGAGCCGGCGGATCCAGCGGTGCCAATCTACCGGTCATTGGCTTTTCAGCGAAGCAATTGGTTGGTGAGGTGGGGCGCAATGAGGCGAAACCCGATCACGCTGCTGCTCGTTCTCGCTGTCGTTCTGGTCCCCGGGTGCGCCACCGTCGCCGCCCCCGGCTCCGGGTCGCTCGACACCGGTGGACCCCAGGACACGTCCAGCACCCTGCGCATCATGGGGACCGATTTCCCCTACACCGATGCCACCGTGGCGGCGTTCGAACGGCAGCACCCCGAGATCAGCGTGGAGTACGTCAAAGGAGCGGTCTCGTTCGAGGAGGGCAGCGCCCAGACGCTGCTCCGCTCCGGCAGTGGCCCGGACCTGATGCTGGTGAACTCAGGTCCGGGCCGGGTCGGCATGCTGGCCGACGCCGGCCTGATCTGGCCGCTGGACGAGGTGTTCACGGCCAACGGCCTGGCCGCCCGGTTCACCCCGGAGGTGGTCCGGCAGACCCGCGAGGGCAACGACGGACGGGTCTACGAGATCGTCGAAGGCCTGGACGTCTTCCAGGTCTACTACAACAAGAAGCTCTTCGCGGCCCACGGGGTCGAGGTGCCGACCGACTGGGACAGCTTCCTGACCGCCTGTACGACGCTGCGCTCGGCGGGCGTGAAGCCGTTGCTCGCCGGGGCCCGGGACAACTTCGCCGGCGGCTGGTTGCTCGGGGCACTGGTCCAGGCGTCGGCAGGCCGGGACACGATGCGCGACGTGATCGCCGGGTCCGGTTCGTTCGCCGACCCGAGCATCGTCCGCGGCGGTCAGATGCTGGCCGACCTGCTGGACAAGGGATGTCTGGACGGCGAGCAGGCGGCCGCCCTCGACGGCGGGCAGGCCGAGGCGGCCTTCTGGCGCGGCGGTGGCGGGATGATCGTCGTACCGCAGGGGTCGATGGCGAACGCGCGGCAGGACGGTGTCGACGTGGCGTCGTACGGAAGCTTCCCGATGCCGACGACCGTGCCCGGCGCCGAAGCGTTGCCGACCGCCGGGCTGGCGCTCAGCTGGGTGGTCAACAACAGCACCAAGTCGCGCTCGGCCGTGGTCGAGTGGCTGCGGTGGCTCGCGAGCCCGGAGTACCTGGCGCTGACCGCTCAGCACGGGCGGACGCTCGTCCCGGCCCAGGTCGTCCCGGCCGGGATCACGCTGGACCCGGCCGTCGCGGACGGCCTGGAGAAAGTTGCCAAGGGCACCGGATTCAACCCGAGCGTCTATCTCCCGGACGCGGCGAAGGAGGCCTGGTACCAAGCGGTGCAGGGGCTCCTGACCGGCCGGATCTCGCCCGAGCAGGCGATGCGGGCGGTCCAGGACAAACTGGAGGCGAGCCGATGACCACGACCCGACGGACCACCTTGATCGCCGTCATGCTGCTGCCGTCCTTGGCGCTGCTCGCCGTCTTCCTCTTCCTGCCGCTGGTGCGCGGGATCCAGCTCAGCTTCTACTCGTGGGACGGCGTCGCCCCGGTGATGAACCGGGTCTGGCTCGACAACTACACCCGGATCTGGTCGGACCCGGCGTTCCTGTCGGCCCTCGGCCGGACCGTCGTGTGGTGGGCGATGCACCTCGGGCTGGCGGTCGGCGGCGGCCTGCTGCTGGCGGCCCTGATCAGCGAGATCCGCTGGCGCCGCGCGCAGACCGTGTTCCGCAGCCTGGCGTTCGTCCCGCACATCATGTCGCTGGCCGTCGTCGGCGTGATCTGGAGCCAGCTCTACCACCCGACGATCGGTCTGCTGAACGGGTTCCTCGACGCGACCGGTCTCGGCGGCCTGGCCGAACCCTGGCTCGGCAGTACGACGTTCGCCCTGCCGGCCGTCGGCGTCGCCAGTGCCTGGCAGGCGTACGGCTTCTACCTGGTCATCTTCCTGGCCAGCATCCAGGCGGTCGACCCGGCCCTGCACGAAGCCGCCGCGATCGACGGCGCCGGGCCCTGGCAGCGGTTCCGCAACATCACGGTGCCGTCGCTGCACAACGCGATCAGCCTGGTCGTCGTCCTGGCGTTCATCAACGCGCTCAAGGGCTTCGGCACCGTCTGGTCGATGACCGAGGGCGGACCGGACCGCTCGACCGAGCTGGTCGCGGTCTACGCCTACAAGCAGGCGTTCGGGCTCGGCGACATCGGCGGCGCGAGCGCGGCCGGGCTGAGCATCGCCGTCCTCGCGATCGTCATCACGGTCGGGTTCAACCGCTGGCGCGACCGCGCCGCGACGGGAAGGTGAGACGGATGCGGACCGTCAACCGGTGGCACAACCTGCTCGTCGTCGTGGTGGCGCTGATCGCCGGTGCGACCATGGTGCCCGTGGTCTGGGCACTGTTCAGCTCCTTCAAGAACGACACCGAGATCTTCGGTGATCCGCTCGGCCTGCCGGCCCAGTGGCGGTGGGAGAACTTCCGGACCGTCTGGACCAGCGGGGACTTCGGCACCTACTTCGTGAACAGCGCCGTGATCGCGGTCGCCGTGACGCTGCTGACCGTCGCGGTGACCTGCCCGGCCGGCTACGCCTTCGGCAAGCTGACGACCGGCCGGAGCAACGGCCTGTTCTACGCCTACCTGATGGTGATGACGCTGCCGGGCGAGGCGATCATGGTGCCGACCTTCTACCAGCTGCGGGAGATGTCACTGGTCGACAGCCGGGTCGGTCTCGGGCTGATCCTGGTCGCGGGCGGCGTCCCGCTGGGCGTGTTCATCGCCCGCAACTTCTTCCGCGACCTGCCGAACGAGCTGATCGAGTCCGCCCGTGTCGACGGCGCCGGGGACTGGCGGATCTTCCGGAGCGTGATGCTGCCGCTGGCCAAACCGGCGGTACTGGCGGTCGGCGTGTTCAGCTTCCTCGGCGCCTGGAACGAGTACCAGCTGGCGCTGCTCCTGCTGTTCAGCCAGGAGAAGCGCACCATCCCGCTCGGGCTGGTCCAGTTCCAGGGCCAGTACAGCTCCGACTCCGGCGCGCTGTTCGCCGGGATCGTGCTGGCGATGATTCCGTCGATCCTCGTGTACGTCGTGTTGCAGCGATCTTTCACCCGTGGCCTCGTGGCTGGAGCTTTGCGATGACCGTGACCTATCAGTTCGAGTACCCCGAGCGGCTGCGCTGCGCCTTCGTCGGCGCCGGTGGCCACTCCTACCGCAACGTCTATCCCACCTTCCAGTACGCACCGGTCGACCTGGTCGCCGTCTGCGACACCGACCTCGACCGGGCCCGCACCTACGCGCGCACCTTCGGCGGCGGTACGGCGTACGCCGACCACCACGAGATGCTCGCCGCCGAGCGGCCCGACGCGGTGTTCGTCGTGACGTCGTACACGGCCGGCGGCGACGTCCAGGCGACCGCGATCGCCGAGGACTGCCTGCGGGCCGGCGCGCACGTGTGGATGGAGAAGCCGACCGCCGCCGGACTGGCCCAGCTGGACCGGCTGCAGGCGGCCGCCGACGAGACCGGCCGGACGGTGATGACCGGGCTGAAGAAGGTCTTCACCCCGGCCGCCGAGAAGGTGAAGGCGATCATGACCTCGCCGGAGTTCGGGACGCCGACCTCGATCTCGATCCGCTACCCGCAGGCGCTGCCCGCACCGGCCGACCGGGGTGACGACGTCGCGATGATCGGTTTCCTCGACCACATCTTCCACCCGGCCGCCTTGTTCACCTACCTGATGGGGCCGGTCCGGCGGCTGACCTACGAGTGGGACTCGCGCACCGGGGCGAGCGTGTCCAGCATGCTCTTCGAGTCCGGTGCCGTCGGCACGCTCCACCTGGCCGCGGGATCCGCGACCGGAGCGCCGCTGGAGCGGGTGGAGGTGATCGGCGAGGGCGCGAACGTCGTGGTCGAGAACGGTGTCCGCCTGACCTACTACCGGCGCGGTACGCCGTTGCCGTACGGGCGGTCGGGCTCGTTCTTCACCGACGACGCGTCGGCGCCGTTGCGCTGGGAACCGGAGTTCTCGCTGGGGCAGCTCTACAACAAGAACCTGTTCTACCTCGGGTACGTGCCCGAGGTGCTGCACTTCTGCGAGAGCGTGCTGGCCGGCCGTCCCCCCGAGAAGGGCACGCTGGCCGACGTACGGGAGATCCTCCGGCTGTACGAGCTGTACCGCCGGGTGCCGGCCGGGCAACCGGCCGAGGTCCGACCAGACATCAAGGCAGGGAGCTGAAACGATGGGACTGAAGAGCCGGCTGACGACCGCCGCCGACGTGACGGTGGAGGAGCAGACGTGGGGACGGCTGGAGTGGATGGTTTCCGGTGCCCTGGGCAACTCCGGCACCCTGACCGTGGGGCGCTGCTACATCCGGCCCGGTCAGCAGAACCCGCGGCACTACCACCCCAACTGCGACGAGGTGCTGCACGTGCTGCAGGGCACGATCGAGCACAGCGTCGACGGCGACCTGGTCACGATGGGTCCGGGAGACACGATCAGCATCCCGTCCGGGGCCTTGCACAACGCGCGCAACACCGGTCCGGACGAGGCGATCTTCGTCATCTCGTTCTCGGCGCCGGACCGGCAGACGGTCGGTGAGTGAGATGCCCGTCGTCGTTCTGCTCGGCACGCTCGACACGAAGGGCGCGGAGTACGGGTTCGTCCGGGACCGGCTGGTCGCGGCCGGGCTGACGGTGCTCGTCGTCGACGCCGGCGTCCTCGGTGAGCCGGAGTTGCCCGCCGACGTGAGCCGCGCGGAGGTGGCGGCCGCGGGCGGAGCCGACCTGGACGGTCTGCGGGCGGCCGAGGACCGGGGCCTTGCGGTGACCGCGATGGCGGCCGGTGCGGCGGCGGTGGTCGCGCGGTTGCGGGACGAAGGCCGGTGCGACGCCGCGCTGGCGCTCGGCGGGACCGGCGGTACGTCGATCGCCGCGCAGGCGTTCCGGGAGCTGCCGCTGGGTGTGCCGAAGGTGATCGTGTCGACCGCGGCGGCGGGCGACACCTCGGCGTACGTGCGGGAAACCGATCTGGTGCTGATGCCGAGTGTGGTCGACGTCGCCGGGGTGAACCGGCTGTCGGCCCGGATCCTGGCGAACGCCGCCGCGGCCGTGGCCGGCATGGTCACCGCGGCGCCGGTCGACCTGGCCACCGACAAGCCGTTGCTGGCGGCAAGCATGTTCGGGGTGACGACGCAGGGTGTGGACACCGCGCGGGCACGGTTGTCGGAGTCCGGGTACGAGGTGCTGGTCTTCCACATGACGGGGACCGGCGGCCGGACGCTGGAGTCGCTGGCTGCCTCGGGGCAGCTGGCCGGCGTACTCGATGTCACGACGACCGAGCTGGCCGACGAGCTGGTCGGCGGTGTCTTCTCGGCAGGGCCCGACCGGCTCACCGCGGCCGGTCGTCGCGGGATCCCTCAGGTGGTGTCGGTCGGCGCTCTCGACATGGTCAACTTCGGGCCGCGGGACACCGTGCCCGAACGCTTCGCCGACCGCAACCTGTTCGTGCACAACCCGACCGTCACGCTGATGCGGACGACGCCGGACGAGTGCGCCGAGCTCGGACGGCGGCTCGCGACCCGGCTGAACACCGCGCTGGGACCCGTCGCGTTGTTCCTTCCGTTGCGGGGTGTCTCGGCGATCGCGGTCGAGGGCGGGGTGTTCCATGACCCGGTGGCCGACACCGCTCTGTTCGACAGCATCCGCGCTACCGTCGACCGCTCCGTGGTCGACCTGGTCGAGCTCGACGCCGCGGTGAACGACGCCACCTTCGCCGCGGCGATGGCGGACCAACTGGACGAGTACCTGCAGCGAAAGGGGAACTGACATGCCGCGGATCGACCGCGAGACCATCCTCGCCCGGCTGACCGCCAAGCGGGACGCCGGCGAGCTGATCATCGGCGGCGGCGCCGGCACCGGCCTGTCGGCCAAGTGCGAGGAGGCCGGCGGGATCGACCTGATCGTCATCTACAACTCCGGCCGCTACCGGATGGCCGGCCGTGGCTCGCTCGCCGGGCTGCTGGCCTACGGCAACGCCAACGACATCGTGCTCGACATGGGCCGCGAGGTGCTGCCGGTCGTCCGGCACACGCCGGTCCTGGCCGGAGTGAACGGCACCGACCCGTTCTACCAGCCCGAGGTCTACCTGCGGCACTTGATCGACTTCGGCTTCTCCGGCGTCCAGAACTTCCCGACCGTCGGCCTGATCGACGGCAACTTCCGGGCCAATCTGGAAGAGACCGGGATGGGGTACGCCGAGGAGGTCGCGATGATCGCCGTCGCGCACGAACTCGACCTGCTGACCACGCCGTACGTGTTCTCCGCGGCCGACGCGACCGCGATGACACAGGCCGGCGCCGACGTGATCGTCGCGCACCTCGGCCTCACCACCGGCGGCTCGATCGGCGCGACGACGGCACGCACCGTCGAAGAGTGCGCGCCACTGATCGAGGAGTGGACGGCCGCTGCCCGCGCGGTCCGGCCGGACGTGTTCGTGCTGTGCCACGGCGGGCCGATCGCCGAGCCCGACGACGTCCGGACGATCCTCGGGCTCTGCCCGTCGATCGACGGCTTCTACGGCGCGTCGTCGATGGAACGGCTGCCCACCGAGCAGGCGATCACCGCGACCACCAGCACCTTCACGCAACTCCGGCGGTGAGCTCCCACGGCCCGGCGGCGTACTGGGTCACCTGCACGTTATCCGAACACCTTCGCTCCGGTTGATCCGATGGCCGCGCGGCGACGTGTCATCAGTGACCGTCGACAAACGGAGCGGGTTCCGTCGGAGGGGTGAGCGCCGTGTGCGAGATCAGGTTCGAGTTCCTGCGGCCGCCGCGAGCGTGGTGCGGTGACCGTCTGCTGCAGCTGGGGCCGGCCCGGCAGCAAGGTGTGCTGGCCGTCCTCGCGTTGAACGCCAATCGCGAGTTCACCAGCGACGAACTGCTCACCGCGGCGTGGGACGAGGACGAGCCGCCGTCCGGTGCGAAGGTCGTTGCCTCCTACATCTACCGGATCCGCAACCTGCTCCCCTGCCCCGACCTTCTGCGGACGGTGCCTCACGGGTACCAGCTCTGTCTGCGGACCGACCAGACGGACGTCGGTCAGCTGGAGGCCTTGCTCAAGGAGGCCAGGACCGCGCGCGCCGCGAGCAACTTCGAGTACGCCGCCGGCCGGCTCGCGGCGGCTCTCGACCTGTTCGGCGGCGAACCGCTGGGCGGCTTGCCGGGCCGGTACCTGGAGTCACAACGCCGCAAGCTGCGCGAGCTCCACCGTCAGGTGCAGTGCGAACGCATCGACCTCGTCATCCGCCTGGGTGGTCTCACCGACGCGCTGGCCGAACTGGTCGAGGTCGCCACCCAGGACCCGCTGGACGAGCGCCTGGCCGG
This sequence comes from Kribbella italica, assembly GCF_014205135.1. Classification (NCBI taxonomy): domain Bacteria; kingdom Bacillati; phylum Actinomycetota; class Actinomycetes; order Propionibacteriales; family Kribbellaceae; genus Kribbella; species Kribbella italica. The sequence continues at coordinate 8,762,522 of NZ_JACHMY010000001.1, read as the reverse complement.
CCTGCTGATGCACGCCTGGTACCTCGACGGACGCCCGTCGTCAGCGCTCGACGTCTACCGGCGGACCCGGAACGCCCTGGTCCAAGAGCTGGGCATCGAACCCGGGCCCGAGCTGCGATCCCTGCACTGGGCGATCCTGTCCAACACGGTCGGCGCGGCCTGCTGCAACCACCACTGCACCAAACGCGCCGGCTGACCCGGGGGCGAGCTGGCGAGAGCGCCCGCGCCGCGGGCAATCCTCGGGTTCGGCTCAGGGATCAGGCCGGACTGATCGCACCACCCTCGCCGGTGAGCCGACGGCGAGTGTGCCGGGCGGTACGTCGCGGGTGACGACGGCTCCGGCGCCGATCACCGCGTCCTCCCCGACCGTCACGCCCTGGAGGATCATCGCCGAGGCGCCGATCCACACGTTGCGCCCGATCCGGATCGGCGCGGCGGTGATGCCCGAGCGGCGCTCCGCGGGCGCGACCGGGTGCCCGGAGCTGATCAGGCTGACGTCCGGTCCGATCATCACCTGGTCGCCGATCTCGATCCCGCCGATGTCGTTGAACCGGCAGCCCTGGTTGACGAACACGTTGCGGCCGATCCGGACGTTGATCCCGTGGTCGGAGTACACCGGCGGGATCAGGTGCAAGGTCTCGTCGACGGGTTGCCGGGTCAGCTCGGACCAGGTCGCCAGGATCGCCGGCTGGTCGTCGTACGGGAGCTTGTTGAGTCGCTCGGTCACACCGATCGCCCGGACGACTCGCTCACGAAAGGATTCCATGCGGACCACCCAAGCAACCAGCCGGACGAGCGCGCAAACAACCGTCCGGCCCCGCGGCACAACGTCCGGTTGTCCCCCTACAGTGGCCGGGTGGATCTCGAGGTCGTCCGGACGTTCGTGACCGCGACCGACGCCGGGCAGTTCCAGGCCGCCGCCGACGAGTTGCGCATCACGCAGCAGGCGGTGTCCAAGCGCATCGCCGCGCTGGAACGGGATCTCGGCGTCCTGCTGTTCACCCGATCTCCGCGGGGCGCCCAGCTGAGCGTCGACGGTCACGCGTTCCTGCCCCATGCCCGCGAGCTGCTCCGGGTCGCCCAGCAGGCGGAGGCCTCCGTACGGACGGTACGCCGGGCGCTGCGCATCGACGTACTCAATCGCCGGACAGCGCCGGCCGCCGCGCTGCACGCCTTCCACCAGCTGCACCCCGGCATCGAGCTCGACGTCGTCGAGCTGCCGGACGCATCGATCGACGAGGCCGTCCAAGCCGTTGCCGATGGCACCATTGACGCGACGTTCCGCTGCCCGCGGCACGAGCTCACCGGGCCGGTCCGGGCGGAGCGCGTCGTCGACGACCGACACCAGCTGCTGGTCGGTCCGCGGCACCCGCTCGCCTCGGCTGCCCAGCTCACGCTCGCGGACCTCGCGCCGTACCCGATCTGGATGCCCGGTCTGCCTGCGGACACGGAGTGGGGTTCGTACTACGCCGCCCTCGCGGACGCCTTCGCCCTCACGATCGACACCACGGGACCGAGCTTCGGCATCGAGGTGCAACTGGACGAGCTCGCCGCCTCCGCCGACCGCGCCACGCTCGTCGGCGAGGGCACGCGATACCTCTGGCCCGCGGCGTACGACCTGCGCCGGATCCCGATCGTCGCGCCGACCCCCGTCTACCCGCACTCGATCATCTGGCGAGCCGGCAACCGGCATCCGGGCCTGGCCGTCTTCCTCGGCCACCTCCGTGCGGCGCGCGCGACCACGGCCGGTCAGCAGTCATGGGTCCCTCCGTGAACCAAAAGACCCGAAATGTCGAGGTGCCGCGCGGCTGTCCGACGTCCGCTGCAGACCCCCGACGATCGTCTCGCCCGAGCTCGGGGCGCTCAGGCCATCGCGATGACGACCGCGGCGGGCATCGTCGGCTTCGGGGAGCCGCCGCTGGGTTCGACGGTCAGGCCGAAGGCGACCTTGCCCGTGACGCCGCCGCTGATGTACTTCGTCTGGTCGGTCCCGGTGAGACCGACCGAGTGCGCGACCTGCGCGCTGTCGATGAGCCACAGCTGGTAGGTCTGACTCGACGGAAGCGCCCGAAGGTCATGCAGTACGACGACCGCCGCGTCCTGGCGGTTGGACGCGACCACCGTCGCCTGCCCACCGCCGTTGACCGCGCCACGAACCGTCCGGGCATCCGGCGCGGCGAGCAGCGCCGCGAACTGGTCGCTGGCCTGCTGAGTGGCGGCGTTGTCGCGGTACTGGTCGATCGCGATCCCACCGCTGACCGCGACAGCGACGGCCGCCGCGGCCAAGGTCAGCACCGTACGACGGCTGAACCGCCGGCTCCGCAGGGCGACAACGTTCGAGTCCAGCGGTGGCAACTGCTCGACCTGACCGATCGCCGCCATCACGTCGGCCTTGAGCCTCGCCGGCGGCGCCATCGCCACGTTCGCCGACAGCTTGCCGGCGGCCTCACGCAGCTCGTCGACCTCGACCGCGCACTCCGTACAGCCCACCAGGTGCTCCTCGAACGCGGCCTGCTCGTCCGCGGACAAGGCGTCCAGCGCGTAGGCGCCGGTCAGGGCGTGGAGGTCCGGCGACGTCATCTGGTGGTCACTTCCCCAGTACCGAGGCAGTCGCGCAGCCGGATCAGTCCGTCGCGCATGCGGGCTTTGATGGTCGGGAGCTTGGCGTCGAGCAGCACGGCCACCTCGGCGTAGCTGTGCCCGCCGTAGTAGGCCAGCGTGATCGACTCCCGCTGCAGCTCGGTCAGCGACCCCAGGCAGCCGCGGACCCGCTCGGCCTCGAGCCGGCCGATCACACTGTCGGTGACCTGGTCGTAGTCGGTGTCGACCGACTGGCTGCCGACGACGTGGTCGCGGTCGACGGACGACTGCTCGGCCCGGACCCGGTCGATCGCGCGGCGGTGCGCCATGGTCAGGATCCAGGACATCGCCGAGCCCTTCGAGGCGTCGTACCGGGCGGCCAGCCGCCAGACCTCGAGCATGACTTCCTGGGTGACCTCTTCGGACTGGGCCGGATTGCGCAGCACCCGCCGTACGAGGCCGTAGACCCGCGGGCTGACCAGGTCGTACAGGTCGGAGTAGGCGTCGGCGTCACCGCGGGCGACCAGCACTATCAGATCGCCTTCACTGGCGGCCGGCGATCGGCCGTTGCCGACGACGGACCAAGGCGTTGCCGTACGGTCGGTCACTTTCGGTCCTCTGCTCGACTCATGGGCTGAGCGGTAACCATGTCTATCACGGGCCGTGGCGGCCCTCAGACTCAGTCCAGCTGTACGACGGGCCGCAGGCCGCCCGTGGCCGGGAGGGTCGGAGTGGCCGATCCACCCTCCGGTTCGACAGTGATCCCGAAGGCGACCTTGTCCGCCACCCCACGGGTCACCACGGTGGCCCCGTCCTCGACCAGGCCGATCGAGTGGGCGGTCCGCGAGCTGTCGACCATCCACAGCTGGTAGGTCATGCCTTCAGGCAGTGACCTGAGGCCTTGGACCAGCACAACGGCCGCGTCGCGTTGGCGGGACACTACGAGGGTGGCCTGACCGCCGGTGACGGCACCGTGCAGGGTGCGAGCGTCCGGCTCGGCCAGGATCTCGTTGGCCCGGGCGCTGGTGGTCGTGGTGGCGGCGTTGTCGCGGTACTGGTCGATCGCGATCGCACCACTGGTGCCGACGGCAACGAACGCGGCGGCCAGGGTCAGGAGGACCCGGCGGGACATCCGCCGACGGGTGTCCGGGACGTCGGCGGCGCGGCTCACCGGACGCTGCTGACGGATCTCTTCGATCCGGGCCAGCACCAGGGACTTGAGTCCCGTGGGCGGTTCGGTGGCGATCTCGAGGCTGAGCCTGGCGATCGCTTCGCGGAGGCTGTCGATCTCGGCCGTGCACGCCGTGCACAGGGCCAAGTGCCGCTCGAAGCCGTCCCGCTCGTCGTCGGTGATGGCGTCGAGCACGTACGGGCCGGTCAGGGTGTGGAGCTCTGCTGTGGTTGTCATCTGGGTCGACCATCCTGACGAGGGTGAAGCGGTGGTGCCTCCCTGGCGAAGGGAGGCACCACCGGTGGTGCCGGGACTGCGCCACCGGGGTGGGATGGCTAGGGCGGCCCCGTCAGTACTGGTCGAGAAGGGTTGGTCAGGCCGCCGGCGGCATCAGGACGGTGTCGATCAGGTAGACGGTCGCGTTGGCCGTCTTCACGCCGCCGCAGACGACGTTGGCGTTGTTGACCTTCAGGTTCTGGCCGGAGCCGGTGACGGTCAGCTCCTGCTTCTCGACCGTGGCGTGCTTGCCGACCACCGCGGTCGCGTCGAGCTGGCCCGGGACGACGTGGTAGGTCAGGATCTTGGTCAGCAGCGCGCTGTCGGTCTTCAGCGTGTTGATCGTCGCGGCCGGGATCTTCGCGAACGCGGAGTCGACCGGGGCGAACACGGTGAACTGGTCGCTGTTCAGCGTCGAGACCAGGTTGACCTTCGGGTTCAGCTTGCCCGACACCGAGGCGACCAGGGTCTTCAGCAGCGGGTTGCCCGCGGCAGCGCTGGCGACCGGAGCGGCGGCCATGCCGTCGATCGAGCCCGCGCCGGTGGCGTTGGCCTTGGCGTAGTCCGCACAGCCCGGACCGACCAGACCGGACATGTTGTCGGCCGACGGGGAGGCGCTCGGGCTGTCGGCCGGCGACGAGGTGCTGGCCGACGGGCTGCTGCCGCTACCGCTGTCGGCGTTGTCGTCGCCGCCACCACAGGCAGCCGTTGCGAAGAGCAACGAAACGGCGGCGGCCGAGATGGTGACGCGCTTCAGGGTGTTCGACATGGTGGAACTCTCTTTCACTGAATGGGGAGCCAGAGCCGCCTTCTGCGACCTGCAGCAGACACCGGTACTTCGGCGCCCGCGTCAGGCCGGATGGGTGCGGGGCAGAACTTTCTTCGAAGGGCCGGTAAGAGCGCCGTAATCGGCGGCTCGCCCATCCAGGGAGCGCGGCGGCAGCGAAGAACAGGTGACCCTGCCGAGACCCTCTGAGTTGGAGAAACCCCTATGTTGACGCTTGCCTTGATCGGACTGCTGGGTGGGCTGATCACCGGAGTCTCTCCGTGCGTCCTGCCGATGCTCCCGATCATCTTCTTCGCCGGAACCAGCACCAAGACCCCGGCCAAGGCCCAGGCCAAGACCGGTACGCCGGCCGACGGTGACGTCCTGGTCGAGGAGCTCGAGGTCGGCAAACCGCCGCGCGACTTCCGGCCGCTGAAGATCATCGCCGGGATCGTCGTCAGCTTCTCGCTGTTCACACTGGCCGGCTCGGTCATCCTGTCGGCGCTCGGCCTGCCCGACGACTTCCTGCGCTGGGGCGGCCTGACCATCCTCACCCTGGTCGGCCTCGGCCTGATCTTCCCGGCCCTCGGGCACTGGATCGAGAAGCCGTTCTACCGGCTGCCGAAGATCAACCGCAACAACAACGGCGCCTTCGTGCTCGGCCTCGGGCTCGGCACCCTGTACGTGCCGTGCGCCGGACCGGTGCTGGCGGCAATCACCGTGGCCGGTGCCACCGGCAACGTCGGCTGGCGCACCGTCGTCCTGACCGTGTCGTTCGCGATGGGCGCGGCGCTGCCGCTGCTGATCTTCGCCTCGGCCGGATCGCGGATCTCCCAGCGGGTGAAGGCCTACCGCGACCACGCCCGGGGCTTCCGCATCGGCGGTGGCGTCGTGATGATCCTGCTCGCCGTCGCGCTGGCGTTCAACGTCACCGACGTCATCCAGCGCTCGCTGCCCAGCTACACCAGCGGCCTGGAGAAGAAGGTCGCCGAGAACAAGACCGTGCAAGGTGCGCTGGCCCCCGCTCTCGGTCCCGGCGGTGAGGAACTGGCCAAGTGCACGCCGGGTGCCGCCGAGCTCGCGTCCTGCGGCAAGGCGCCTGAGTTCACCGGCACGCAGAAGTGGTTCAACGGTCCGCCGGTCACGCTGGCAGGGCTGAAGGGCAAGGTCGTCCTGGTCGACTTCTGGGCGTACTCCTGCATCAACTGCCAGCGCGCGACGCCGCACCTGCTCGCGTGGGACAAGGCGTACAAGTCCCTCGGGCTGCAGATCGTCGGCATCCACTCGCCGGAGTTCGCGTTCGAGAAGTCGGCGGGCAACGTGCAGTCGGCGATCACCAAGGAGAAGATCGGCTACCCGGTCGGTCAGGACAACAACCTGGCCACCTGGACGGCGTACCGCAACCAGTACTGGCCGGCGAAGTACCTGGTCGATGCCGAGGGCACCGTTCGGTCGATCAAGTTCGGCGAGGGCTCGTACGGCCAGACCGAGAACCAGATCCGCGAACTGCTGACCGCCGCGAACCCCGGTGTGAAGCTGCCCGATCCGGTCGACGGCACGGTCGAGGCCGACAGCGTCGGTGCCGCGGGGACCACGCCCGAGACCTACCTGGCCTACTCCCGCTCGACCAACCTGAACGGCACCGGCAAGCTCGTCCCGCGCAAGACGCCCACCGCCTTCGGCCTGAACCCGGCCCAGCCCGACGACACCTACAGCCTCGGCGGCAACTGGCTCGTCGGTCCCCAGGACGTCACCTCGTCGAAGGGGTCCCAGGCCCGGCTCAACTTCAACGCCGCGAAGGTCTACCACGTCCTGTCCGGCAAGGGCACCGTCACGGTCTCGATCCCCGGCGAACCCGACCGGACCGTCCAGGTCTCCGGTACGCCGAACGCCTACCAGCTGGTCGACAAGCCCACCCAGGAACGCAAGACCATGACGCTGACCTACAGCTCCGGCGTCTCCGCCTTCACCTTCAGCTTCGGCTGAGCCGGCACGCCCTAGGCGGGCGACCCGACCAGCGCAGGCACCTCGGCGAACGAACTGATCGCCGGCCCTGCCCAGGCCGGGTCGCTGTCCGCGTGCTCCGTCGTCCGAACGGCGTGCATGCCGAGCTCGACCGCACCGGCCAGTTCGTTGTCCGCACCGTCGGCGACGTAGACGCACTCGCCCGGAGCAACCCCGAGCCCTTCGCAGGCCGCCAGGTAGATCGCGGCCTCCGGCTTGGCCGAGCCCAGCTCGGCGGAGAACGCCGTGAACGCGAAGTACGGCGCCAGGGCGCTGTCCGCCCACTGCAGCTGGGTCTCCGAGGTGATGTTGCTGACCAGCGCGATCCGCCATCCGAGGTCCCGTAGCTTCGCGAGGGCACTCAGCGTCGAGGCCGGAGCGCCCGCGATGAGTTGGCGCGCCAGGGCGCGGCGCAAGGCGGCCGCCTGGTGGAGCTGGTCGTCGGTCGGCCGGCCTCCGCTGCGGCGGGTGATCTCCCGCAGGGTGCTGGGCAGGTCGCCGTACGCGCCGGTGAAACGCTCGTACGCCGTGGCGCGGAAAGCGGCCTCGAACGCAGCGGGCTCGACGCCGAGGACCTGCGCCATCTCGCGGTGCACCAGGTCTCGTTCGGCGTGGCCGCCGGGGATCAGGGTGCTGAACAGGTCCACGAGCAGAGCACGGCGCATGGGTCCAACCTATCCGTAGCCGGATTGTGCAGGGAGTCAGCAACTCCGGGGATGGTTTGTGTTCATCGGTGCTGGCTACGTTGCAGTCCGGTTCGAGGACGGGAGCAGCGGATGAGGTTCAAGGTGCGGGCGGCGTTGGCCGTGGTGGCGGCGCTGGTGGGAGGTGCGGTGTCGGCACCGGCGCAGGCCCAGGCGGGGATCCCGGTGCACCTGCTAAGCCTTACGGACTTGCACGGGTATCTGTCTGAGACCGAGAACCTGACCATCAATGGGCTGCAGGTGGGCGGGGCCGGGTACTTGAAGGCTCATCTCGACCGGTTGCGGGAGGGCCGGACGAACTCGTTCCTGATCGGCTCGGGCGATCAGTTCAGCGGCTGGCCCGACTACACGCAGGCGTTCGCGAACGAGCCGACGATCGAGGTGCTGAACGCGTTCGGGATGGACTTCGACGTGGCCGGCAACCACGAGTTCGACCGGGAGTTCCCGTTCCTGCAGCGGATGGTCTCCGGCAAGTGCTACGGCAAGCCCGGCTTCGACAGCTGTTTCAAGGACTCCACCGGCCGCGCCTTCCGTGGCACCGACTACGCGTACCACGCGGCGAACGTGATCGACCGGCGGACGAAGCGGCCGGCGCTGCCGCCGTACTGGATCACCTCGGTACCGAAGCCGGGCGGTGGCACGGTCAAGCTCGGCGTGATCGGCCTCGCCTTCCCCGGTACGCCGACCGAGACGCTCTCGATCGAGGGCTCCGGCTTCGATTTCCGGGCGCTGGTCGGTACGGCGAACCAGGCCGCCGCCGAGCTCAAGGCCAAGGGCGTCGAGGCGATCGCGGTGAGCATGCACGAAGGCGGTCAGCAGGGCGGCCAGTTCAACGACTGCCTGAACCCCACCGGCCCGATCTTCGACGCCGCCCGCGCGATGTCGCCCGACATCGACGTGATCTTCGGCGGCCACTGGCACACCGCGTTCAACTGCATGATCCCCGACCCGAACGGCGTCCCGCGCCCGGTCCTGGAGGCCTCCAACCACGGCCGCGTGCTCGGCGAGGTCAACCTGTCCCTCGACCCGAGGACCGGCGACGTGATCCGCTCCGCGACCACCGCGACGAACCACGCGGTCACGAAGGATCTCACCCCCGATCCTGCGGTCCAGAAGATCGTCAAGTACTGGACCGACCGTTGGGCCGCCCGCCAGAACGAGCCGCTCGCCAAGCTCGACCGCGACCTCGACTTCTCCACGACCGCCGAGAGCCGCACCGGCAACCTGGTCGCCGACCTGTACCACGACGAAGCCGCCTCACACCGCCACGGCGACGCCGACCTCGCGCTCGTCCCCGCCGACCTCGGCGTCGACGTGATCGCGGCCGGTCTGAAGTACGCCCCCGGCAACCAGCCCACCGACCGGCCCGGCCGCATCCTGTACGGCGAAGCGTGGCCGGTCGCCGGCATCTCCCCGATCACGACGCAATCCCTGACCGGCCAGCAGGTCGACGCGGTCCTCGAGCAGCAGTGGATCCCGCCGGCGTACGGCTGCCAGCGGCTGTCCTCGCTCGCGATCTCCAAGAACGTCCGCTACACCTACGATCTCGGCGCACCGCCCGGCAGCCGCGTCGACCCGCGGCAGGTCTTCGTCGACGGCCGCAGGCTCGACCTCCGCCGCACCTACCGCGTCGCGACGACCGCGGTGCTGCCGCTGCACGGCGCGCAGTACGGCTACCCCGGCTTCGAGCAGCCCAAGCACCTGGTCCGTGCGCCGAGGATGGGCCAGCAGGTCTTCCTCAACCACCTCCGCACCCACCCGTCGATCAAAGCCCCGGCGCTCGGCCGCGTCACCGCCATCCCCGGCACACCCCAGCCCGTCGACGGCCCGTTCGGCCCGCTGAAACTCGTTCCCCAGCAGGAGATGACGGCCACCGCGACCAGCCAGGGGTCCGCCGCGTACGCCGCGCCGTTCGCCATCGACGGCAAGTGCTCGACGATGTGGCACTCCAACTGGAGCCCGCCCGCGCCGCTCCCGCAGTCGATCACGCTCGACCTCGGCAGCACCCGGTCGATCGAGGCGCTGGTCTACACCCCGAGACAGGACGCCGACGTACCGAACGGCCGGATCTCCTCGTACGACGTGCAGGTGAGTGCTGACGGCAACAACTTCCGGTCGGTGGCCACCGGCACCTGGGACGGCACGGTGGACGCCAAGATCGCACGTTTCCCGGCCGGTACGACGGCCCGCTACGTCAAGCTGCTCGGCCTGACCGGTGGCGCCGACTACGCCGCCGCCACCGAACTCAACATTGCCCTGGGTTCCTGACCGAACGCCGGTAGTCGCTCGGCGACGCCCCGAACCGGCGGCCGAACTGGCGACTGAAGTAGTGCGGGGACTCGAAGCCGACGGCGCGCGCGACCTGTCCGACGGACATGTCGGTCGCGCCGAGCAGCTCCGACGCACGCTGCAACCGCAGCCCGACCACGACGCTCATGATCGAGTCGCCCACCTGCTCCTTGAACAGGTGGGCGAGCCGGGACACCGAGACCTGCGCCAGCCCGGCCAGTGAGTTCAGCGTGTGCGCCCGGGCCGGGTCGGACGTCACCGCGTCGAGCACCAACTGCACCCGCGGATCGAGCGAACGGGTCTCCCGGCGCAAGCTGCTCGCGGCAACGAGCAGCACCTCCTCGATGCCGTTCATCGTGAGCTGGACGGCCAGGTTCTGCTCGAGCAGGTGCAGCTCGGTGTCGCCGGTCGGCGACAGACCCGCGCGCTGCGCGTCCCGGTGCAGCCGCGCGAACGCGGACACCAGCCGATCGGTCTCCGACGGCCTGGTCAGCCGCACGTACGACAGCCCGGGCATTGCCTGCGGCAACGACCACCAGGCGTGCCAGTCGCGCCGCGGCTGGAAGTGGGCCCACCAGGTCTCCCAGTACGTGCCGACCGTGCCGTAGTCGTGCTCGGTCCCCGGGCTGACCAGGACGAGATCGCCGACGCGCAGCGTGAGCGAGTCGGCACCGATCCGGTACCGCCCGGTGCCGCCGGCCGTGTAGAGCAGGTACCAGCTGCCGACACCGGCCGGCCGGACCACCCGGTAGTCGCCGCCGCTGTGGAAGTGGCCGGTGACGAGTTTGCTCGGCGGCGGGATCTCGCTGTACAGCTCGATCAGCACCTGAGTAGCAAGATCGTGCTCGTAGTCAGCAGGCTCTGTCATGGTGCACCCTTCGTGCGGGTCCCTAGATTACCCAACCAGCAGCAAGATCCTGCAACCCCGACGAAGTGAGGATCCCGTGGGCTTTCGTACCGTCACCGAGCTCGTGCACGACACCACCACCCGCATCTTCGAGCACGGGTGGCAGTCGTGGAGCCCGAGCGGCTGGTACGACCCGACCGCCCGTCCGCCCAGGCCGACGGCTCCCAACCACCACGTGATGGCCTACCGGCCGGACGTCGAGGCGGGCCGGTTCCAGGGCGAGGGCCTGCTCGCGGTCTCGACGGGCGGCGAGGTCACCGTCGTCGCGGCGCTGTCCCCCGACATCGTCCCGTCGATCCGCTGCGAGGTCGTCGGGGATCGTCTCGTGATCTCCGCCGACGGCAAGGTCGAACTGACCACCAGCACCCAGGCCAACAGCAACCAGGCCCTCGCCGACTGGGCCGACACGTTCGCTGCCCAGTACCACCCCGCGGTCCGCGTGTTCGGCCCGTCCTGGTGCAGCTGGTACGCGTACTGGGGCAAGGTCACCGAGCGGGACGTGATGAACGAGGTCCGCCAGTTCGACGAGCACGGGCTGAGCGTCGACCTGGTCCTGCTCGACGAGGGCTACCAGGCCGAGATCGGCGACTGGCTGACGCCACGCGACGACTTCGGCTCGACCGTCCGGCTCGCCTCCGACATCCGCGCGAGCGGGCGGCGGGCCGGGATCTGGGTGGCACCGTTCCTGGTCGGCAGCCGCAGCGAGACCGCGCGCCAACACCCCGAGTGGCTCGTCCCCGGCATCTCCGCGGGCACGAACTGGGGCCAGGAGCAACTGGTCCTGGACGTCACGAACCCTGCCGCGGCAAGGCATCTCCAGGACGTGTTCACCGAGTTGTGCCGCCAGGGCTACGACCACTTCAAGCTCGACTTCTGCTACGCGGGCGCGATCGAGGGCCGGCGGCACGAACAGGTCGACGGCATCACGGCGTACCGGCACGGGCTACGGCTGATCCGCGAGGTGGTCGGACCGAACCGCATCCTGCACGGCTGCGGCGCCCCGATCCTGCCGAGCCTCGGCCTGGTCGACTGCATGCGGGTCTCCCCCGACACCGACCCGCTGGTCGATCCGCCGTCCGGCGACATCAGCCAGCCCGGTCAGCGTGGTGCCCGGTCGACCTCGGTGGCGCGCGAGTTCCTGCACGGCCGCTGGTGGGCGAACGACCCGGACTGCCTGATCGTCCAGCCCGACATCCAGGACCGCGAGGCGTGGGCGAACCACGTCGAGAACTCTCCCGGCCTGCGGATGTCCAGCGACCCGATCGGCGCGCTGGACCGATGGGGCCTCGACCGGACCCGCGAACTGCTGACGCCGACGTCGTCCCGGCCGCATCCACTGAGAGCCTTCGATGCTTAAGCCGGCCACTCGCCCAGTACGCCGTACGCAACGACGGCAGCAGACCCTGGCCGGCTACGCCCTGCTCGCCCCGAGCCTGGTCGGCGTCCTCGGCTTCCTGCTCGCGCCGGTCGTCATCGTGATCGTGCTCAGCCTGTTCGACTGGAAGTTGCTCGCGACGCCGGAGTTCGTCGGGCTGGCGAACTACCGCGAACTGCTCGGCGACGGCGAGGTCTGGCACTCGTTCCTGGTCACCGGGTACTACGTCCTGATCTGTGTGCCCGGTACGACGATCCTGTCGCTGCTGCTCGCGCTGCTGGTCGACCGCAAGCTGCGCGGGATGAAGTACTTCCGGGCGCTGCTGGTGATCCCGTGGATGGCGACGCCGGTCGCGATGGGCCTGGTCTGGGCGTGGATCTTCGACCCCGGGCAGGGCGCGCTGAACCAGTTCCTCGGGATCTTCGGCGTCAACGGCCCGGCCTGGCTGTCGTCGGAGCTGCTGGCGATGCCGAGCGTGGCCGCGGTGCACATCTGGCAGTTCGCCGGCTACAACATGCTGTTCTTCCTGGCCGGGCTGCAGAACATCCCCGCGTCGTTGCGCGAGGCCTCCTCGCTCGACGGCGCCTCGCCGGTCGCGCACTTCTTCGGCATCACCCTGCCGCTGCTGCGCCCGACGCTGCTGTTCGTGCTGATCACCAACGTGATCGGTTCGTTCCAGGCCTTCGACACGATCTTCGTGATGACCGAGGGCGGCCCCGGCGACAGCACCGAGGTCGCCACCTACCTGATCTACGACGAGGCGTTCCGCAAGTTCGACTTCGGCTACGCGGCCACGATCTCGGTCCTGCTCTTCGCGGTGATCCTCGCGGTGACCGTGGCCCAGTTCGCCTACTTCGAGCGTCGTACGACGTACGACCAGTCCTGAGGAGGTGACCATGTCCAGACCTCGCCTGTCCGTCAGCCTGCTCTGCTACGGCGTCCTGCTGATCGGCTGCCTGCTCGCGGTCTTCCCGTACCTGCTGACCGTGCTGACCGCGTTCAAGGGCCCAGGGCAACTGTCCGAGACGATGCCGTGGGAGCCGGGCCTGCCGCCCAGCACCGCCGCGTTCGACCGGCTGTTCGCGTCCGGCTTCGGCGGCTACCTGATCAGCTCGACTCTGGTCACGGCCGGGATCACCGCCGGGCAGGTGGTCTTCGCGGTCCTGGCCGCCTACGCCTTCGCCCGGTTGTCGTTCCCCGGCCGGGACGCCCTGTTCTGGGTGTATTTGTCGACACTGATGGTGCCACCGGTCGTCACGATGATCCCGCTCTACCTGATGATGCAGAAGCTCGGCCTGGTGGACACCTGGGCCGGGCTGATGCTGCCCACGATGCTCGGTACGCCGTACGCGATCTTCCTGCTCCGGCAGTTCTTCCGCAGCATCCCCGCCGACCTGGAGGACGCGGCCCGGATCGACGGGGCCGGCCGGGTCCGGACCCTGCTGTCGATCGTGCTGCCGCTGTCCCGGCCGATCCTGGTCACCGTCACCACGCTCGCCGTGGTCGCGAACTGGAACAGCTTCCTGTGGCCGCTGATCATCACCAGCAGCGAGGACAAACGCCTGCTCCCGCTCGGGATCGCGCTGTTCAAGGGCGAGGTCGGGGTCGACTACAACGCCGTGATGGCCGGCAGCCTGATCGCCCTCGTGCCGCTGCTCGTGCTGTTCGTGTTCTTCCAGCGCTTCATCGTCCGCTCGGTCGCCGTCACCGGGCTCAAGTAGTTCAACGGAGGTCGTCATGTCACATCCCCTGTCCCGGCGAACCCTGCTCCGCGGTGGCGCCGGTCTGATCGGCGGTGCCGGCCTGGTCGGTGCGGCCGGCTGCGGCTCGTCCAGCGACAACACGGCCGGCGGGCCGGTCGAGCTCGTGTACCGACTGTGGGACGAGCAGCAGGAGGTCGGCTACAAGTCGGTCTTCGCCGCGTTCACCGCCGAGAACCCGGGCATCACCGTCCGGATGGAAGTGCTGCCGTGGGACCAATACTGGACCAAGCTCACCACCGAACTGGCCAGCGGCAAGGCGCCGGACGTGTTCTGGCTGACCGTGGAGAACTTCCCGGACCTGGCCAGCAAGGGCGTGCTCGCGCCGCTCGACGACCTGCTCAAAGGTGCCAAGCTCGACCTGGCGTCGTACCACCCGAACGTCGTCCAGTCGTACAAGTTCGAGGACAAGCAGCTCGGCGTACCGAAGGACCTCGGCGTGGTCGGGCTGCTCTACAACAAGAACCTGGTCGCCAAGGCCGGGATCACTATGCCGAAGGAGCTGACCTGGGCGCCGGACGGCAGCGGCACGTTCCTGGACGTGGCGCGGAAGCTGACCGTGGACAAGGCCGGGCTCAAGGCCGGGCAGAGCGGGTTCGACCCCGCGGCGATCAAGCAGTGGGGGTTCTGCTCGTGGAACCACAGCCAGACCCAGTGGCTGAACTGGATCGCCTCGAACGGCGGTAAGGCGATGGACGCGCCGTACGGGACCTTCGAGTTCGCCGGCGCCAAGTCCGTCGAGGCGCTGCAGTGGGCCCGCGACCTGGTCTTCAAGTGGCACGTGTCGCCGGACGGGACGCGGACGAACCCGCCGACCGGGCAGGCGACCGAGATGTTCTACCGCGGCGAGGTCGCGATGTTCCCGGCGAACAACGCGCTGCTGCCGTTCGCGCTGCCGGAGGTGAAGTTCCCGATCGGCGTCGCCGCGATGCCGGCCGGACCGAGCGGGCGGTCGGTGGTGATCAACGGGCTGGCCGAGGTGATGTTCGCCAAGACCAAGCACCCCGACGAGGCCGGCAAGCTGATCGCGTTCCTCGGGTCGGAGAAGGCACAGAAGCTGATGGGTGACGCGGGCTACGTCATCCCGGCACTGAACGACACGGCCGCGGGCTACTCGGCGTACTGGAAGAAGAAGGGGATCGACGTGCAGCCGTTCCTCGACTCCGCGGCCGGCAGCACGGTGAACATGCCGATCGCGGAGGGCTGGACGGCGAAGGTTGCCGACCTCAACAAGGTGGTCAACCAGCTGTACCTGGACAAGGGCGACGCCGCGAAGGTCGCCACCGCGATGGACGAGAAGGGGAACGGCCGATGAAGGAACTCACCGACTCCGCACCGGCGCTCGACGACACCGAGACGCTGCGGGCCCGCCTGTCCGACGAGGGCTACCTGTTCTTCCGCGGGCTGCTGCCGGCCGCCGTGGTGGACGACGTCCGGACGCGGATCGCGCGGATCCTGTTCGACAGCCACTGGCTCGCGCCGGGAACCAAGGCCGAGGAGCTGATGGCGTCGGACCGCGCGGTCGAGGAGGGATCGGCCGGGTTCTTCGGGGCCTACACGGCGATCCAGAGCACCGAGGCCTTCCACCAGCTGGCGATCCGGCCGGAGCTGCTCGACCTGTCCGCGCGACTGCTCGGCGAGCCGTCGTTCGCGCATCCCGCGCACATCTGCCGGATCGCGCCGCCCTCGCCCGGGGCCAACCCGACGCCGATCCACCAGGACTACCGGTTCATCCAGGGCTGCATCGACACGCTCACGACCTGGCTGCCGCTCAGTGCCGCTCCGCCCGAGATCGGTGGGCTGCGGGTGCTGTCCGGATCACCGCGGCTGGGAGTCCTTCCGGTGAAGCCTTCCGACGGGCCCGGGATGATGCGCGCCGAGGCGGACGAGGAGCACCCGGAGTGGCGTACGGCGACGTACCAGCCGGGCGACGTCCTGCTGTTCACGAGCCTGACCGTGCACGGTGCGATGCCGAACCGGACCCGGCAGCTCCGGCTGTCGGCGGACTTCCGGTACCAGGCGATCAGCGCGCCGATGGCCGTCGACGCGCTCGGGACCGGCAAGCCGCACTACCACCCCGACGTACCGGACTTCCCGACGCTGACCCGCGGCTGGTCGTCGACGGCAAGCATCGAGGTGCCACCGGGCGTCCGGTTCGTCGACCGCTTCGACCCCCGCCTCGACGAGGTACTGACCCCGGTCTCGCGGTTTGCCTGAAGGGGCACAGCGAGGGTTCTCCCCGATGTAGCGACCCACCGATCCAGTTAGTGTGCGTCATATAGTTTCTTTTGCACACTTTCTGGAGGCGGCGTAAATGTCCACAGCTACCGAACGGGCGGGGCGCGATGCTGGGCCGGTGCCGGTCGGGGAGCGGATCCTGGCGCCGGACCTGGCGCGCGGGTTCGCTCTCCTGCTGGTCGCGCTCGCGCACTCGACCGGGATCCTGAACCGGACCGTGCCCGGCGTGGACTTGTCGCCGCACGGTGGCGAGCAGGTCTTCTACCTGGTGATGTTCCTGTTCGTGCACGCCTGCGCGCTGCCGTTGTTCGCGATGATGTTCGGGTACGGACTGGTCCAGTTCGTACGCCGTCAGGACAGCCTCGGCGTCCCGGCGGAGCGGACCCGGGCCTCGCTGCTGCGCCGGCATCTCGGGCTGTTCGTGATCGGCGCGGTGCACGGGATCTTCCTGTTCGTCGGCGATGTGCTCGGCGCGTTCGCGGTGGTCGGCACGGTGCTCACCGTCCTGCTGCTGCGGCGCGGGAACTGGGCGTTCCGCGGATCGCTGGTCTACCTGCTGCTCGGCGGGCTCTACCTCGTCGTCCTTGCGGTGCAGGTCTACCCGACGATGTCCGGCAGCAGCACGACCGACGTACCGGCACCGGTGGACACGACCGCCGCGATCGCGACGTACCCGGAGTCGATCGTCGACCGGCTGACGGACTGGCCGGGCAGCACGCTGGTTCTGCTGACCACCATCCTGTTCGCCTGGATCGGGGCCTGGGCGGCCAAGCAGCGGATCCTCGACGAGCCCGAGAAGCACCGCACGCTGCTGCGCTGGGGAGCGATCGGCGGCTTCACGGTCGCGATCGCCGGCGCGCTCCCGATGGCGTTGACCGCGGCAGGCCTCGCCGGGCCGGACGCGGAGCTGGCCGGTGCCGCCAAGCAGCTGTACGAGGGAGCGGGGCTGTTCGGTGCGGTCGGTTACGCCAGTGTCTTCGGCCTGATCGGGATGCGGCTGTCCCGTGCGAAGCGCGACCCGCACACGATCCCTCCGGTGGCGGCGCTGGTTGCCCTGGGCCAGCGCTCGCTGACGTTCTACCTGTTCCAGTCGGTGTGCTGGGTGATCCTGCTGACGCACTACGGACTCGCCCTCGGCGAGCGGACCAGCAGTCCGGCGTACACGGCACTGGTCTGCGCGTTCTCGGTCTGGCTGGTCAGCCTGCTGGGCGCTTCGGTCCTGCAGCGGTACGGGCGGCGCGGGCCGGTGGAACGGCTGATCCGGTGGTTCACCCATGGTGGCCATCGGCGATGATCGGACCATGCGAGCCGAGACCAGATGAGCACTGACGATCATCCGGCCGACCTGGCGCGGCTGTGGCGGACCGGCGGTCCGTCCCGGCTGGGCCGGCCGGCCGAGCTCGACACCGAGCGCGTCGTCCGTACGGCGGTCGACCTGGCCGACCGCGACGGGCTCGACGCGGTCGCGCTGTCCAAGCTCGCGACCTCCCTCGGCGTGACGACGATGGCCCTCTACCGGCACATCGGGTCGAAGGACGAGCTGCTCGTGCTCATGCAGGACCTCGCCATCGGTCTGCCGCCCGACGTCACGGCGGACCCGGAGGACTTCCGCTCCGGCCTGCGGCAGTGGGCCGGCGCGATGCGCCGGATGTACGGCGCCCATCCGTGGCTGGCCGGGGTCACGCCGGCCTCGCCACCGCTCGGCCCGTACAGCGTGGCCTGGATGAACCAAGGGCTCGCGCTGCTGCGCCCGACGAAACTCGGCTGGAGCGAGAAACTCGCCGTCGTCGGTCTCCTCGGCGGCTACGTCCGCCAGGCCGCCCAGCTCGCCGCCGGATTCGCGCAGACCGGCGCGGACACCCCGGAGGCCGAGGCGCGGTACGGCCGCAGCCTGGCCCGGCTGATCGATCCGGCGACCTACCCCGAGGTCGCCGAACTCGTTGCCTCCGGCGTCTTCGGGGCGATGCCGGCCACGGCCGCCGGCGATCCGGCGGTGTCGCCGGAGTTCCTCTACAGCCTCGACGTGATCCTCGCCGGCATCGGCTGACTCCGCCGTCCGCCGGCTGACTCCGCCTTTCAGAGGAGGCGTCGTCCTTCCGGACGAAAAAACCGGGCCCTGTCCACCACCCAGCGTGGTCGCGGCGTCCTGATGGGTGACCTGTCCCCCACCAGGAGGTTCCTGTGCGCCGAAGGATCGTGCGGATGGCGGGGTGGTGCCTGGGCCTGTGCTTCGTCGTGGTGATCGGGACCGTCGCCGCGTTCTTCGTCGGCTACGCGCGGACCACGATCCCGGATCCGAACACGAAGTTCGAGGCGAACACGACGATCGTGACCTACGCCGACGGCCGGACCGAGATCGGTTCGTTCTACGAGCAGAACCGCAAGTCCGTCCCGCTCGAGGAGATCCCGCGGCACGTGCAGGACGCGGTGATCGCGGCCGAGGACCGCAGCTTCTGGACCAACGCGGGGGTCTCGCTGCCGGGGATGGCCCGGGCCGCCCTCGCGATTGCCCGCGGCAAGCAGTTGCAGGGCGGGTCGACGATCACCCAGCAGTACGTGAAGATCATGTACCTCACCCAGGAACGCACGATGAGCCGCAAGCTCGACGAGCTGTTCATCGCGACCAAGATCGGCCGGACCCAGGACAAACGCACGATCCTGGGCAACTACCTGAACACGATCTACTTCGGCGAGGGGGCCTACGGCATCCGCGCGGCCGGGCAGGCGTACTTCGGGGTCGACCACCCTCGGGACCTGACCGTGCCGCAGGCCGCCTACCTGGCGACCGTGCTCAACAACCCGACCAAGTTCGACGCCGACGATCCTGACGCAGGCCCGCTGATCCTCGGGCGCTACCGGTACGTGCTCGACGGGATGACGGAGCTGTCCACGATCACGGCCCGCGACAACGCCGTCTACCGCGAGGCCCTGCCACCGCTGCGGAAGAAGCCCAAGGGCAACCGGTACGCCGGGCCGACCGGCTTCCTGCTCGACCTGGCGCGCCGGGAGCTGGGGAAGTACGGGTTCGAAGGTGATCGGCTCAGCGGTGGTGGGCTGCGGGTGATCACCACCTTCGACGCCACGCTGCAGGCTCGAGCTGTCGCAGCGGTTGGCGCCGGGCGACCGCAAGGGGTGCAGGTCGGGCGGCCGCCCGGGATGGCGGTCGGGCGGCCGCCCGGTGTGCAGGTCGGCCTGGCCTCGATCCGGCCCGGTACCGGCGAGGTCGCAGCGCTTGTCGGTGGCAACGACTTCCTCGAGAGCCAGCGGAACTGGGCAACGCTCAAGGCGCCGCCCGGGCAGCTGCTGCGGCCGTTCGCGATCACGGCGGGACTGACCGATCGCAGCCGGCCGTTCGACGTACCGTCATCGGGGAACTCGGTGAACAAGGCGTTCTTCCGGCTCGTCGACGCGCGGCGTGGGCACCTGGTCTCGACCGCCGCCGAGAACGCCGGCGTCCCGCCGATCCCTCCGGCCGATCGGGCCGCGCCCGGCCTCGGCCCTGACGCGCTGGCGTCTCCGGTGGATCTTGCGACGGCGTACAGCACGTTCGTCGCCGACGGGCGGCGGGTTCCGGCGCATGTGATCAAGGAGGTCCGGGACTCGCGCGGCAAGGTGCTGTGGTCGGCCGCGAAGCATCCCGGTCTCAAGCCTGTGCGGGCCTTCCCGTCCGAGATCGCCCAGCTGACCGGCAAGGTGGTCGGTGAGGGCCGGGCGACGACTGCCACCGGGCTGAGCATCGAGAAGCGCCGGCTGAACGCCAAGTGCCGCTGCCGGGCGCAGAAGGGCCTGCAACCGCTCGCTTCCTGGTACGTCGGCTTCACGCCTGAGTTGTCGACCGCGGTGGTGTATCGAGCCGGCTCGCAGGGCGAGTCGGCGCTCCCCGCGAAGGGCGCCGACCAGTGGCCGGTCCTCACCTGGGCCGCGTACGCCGGCGCCCCGGTCCCCGCGGGCCGCTGACGCCGGCACCCGCGCCCCGCCGCCCCCGTGCCCCGCCGCACCCGCGCCGCGCCGCGCCCGCGCCCCGCCCCGCCCCGCCTCGCGCCCACCCTGTCAACCACTCGATCCCGAGCCCTAGCGTCCGAAGAAGCCGCATGCGTCCGAAGAACCCGAGGCTATAGGCCTCGGCAATTCGGACGCATCGCGGAACTTCGGACGCATCGCGGAACTTCGGACGCATCGCGGAACTTCGGACGCATCACGATTCTTCGGACGCATCGGCGCGGTGGAGGCGGGTCTCGGCCTGGTCGAGCAGGGCGGTGAGGGCGACGGGTGGGTGGTTCCACAGGAGCTCGGCGCGGGCGTTGTGCAGGGCGGGCCAGAGGCTGGCGGCCCAGGCGACCTCGAGCTCGTCGCGGGTGAACGTGCCGGATTCTTCCTGGTAGGTGGTGAGGAAGGCTTCAGAGCTGTCGAGGGGAGCCAGCGTCGGGACCTCGGTGCTGGCGAAGGCGCCTGCGGCTGCTCCGACCAGGGCTGCTTCGGGGAGCCAGGCGATGCTGTCCCAGTCGTGGACCATGGTGGCGTGCCAGCGGAGGTTCTGGGCCTCCCAGTCGGCGTGTCCGAGGACGTGCGGCAGCTCGGTGGCGGCAAGCAGACGGCGGCGGGCTCGAGCGGCGATGGCCAGCAGGGCGGGCGGCAGGGAGTCCGCGCCGGGGCGGTGGTCGTGGAGAGCGTTCGGCGGCCAGTGGCCGGGGCCGGTGTGGTCCCAGTGCACCCACTCGGGGTTCGGCAGCGGCGGCGGAAGCCGGATCAGGCGGGTCACCGCGGTGACAGCGGCGTACAGGCGAGCCGACCGGCGGGCCGCCTCGATATCGATGCCCTGGGCAACCTCTCCGCCCGGCGACCACTCCTCGGCATGGACGGCGAGACCGTCGACCAGCGTCGCCTCGGTGAGTGGCCGAGGGCACGGAAGACCGGCGTCGGCGACTGCACGCTGGACCGCCAGGCAGGTCGGCACGCGGTTGGTGGGATCGGGACGGGACTTGATCACGACCTCGCGACCGTCGTCGAGCCTCAACGCCTGGACCTCGGACATCACGCTGGCCGACAGCAACTGCTCGACCGGCGCGGCGCCCAGCTCGCGCGAGCACCACTGCCTCAGCCACGGATCGAATCCCATGGCGACACTCTTGCACCAGACCGGTGCGATGCGGAGACGATCGATCGGCGGCGACACGCTGCTCACCGCGGCCGGCGGCAAGCCCGGCGAGGATCGTGACCGCGCCGCCGATGCCGTCGTACTTGGTGATCACGCTCGACCCGTCGACTTCCTCGCAGAGGAAGCACGCCGGCCGGATGACTCGGCGCCCGTCGCCGCGCGCCCGGCGGCGGGTTCGCTCGGCCGGGATCAGTACGGCCCGAAAACCCACTGGGACGGGGACTTCGGGTCGTCACCGATCCAGAAACCCGCCCACAGCTCGCGGAACTCCTCGCGGGTCAGGTGACCGTCGCCGTTCAGGTCGAGCTTGCCGAACACGTCCGCGACGCCGTCGGCCGAGCCCTTCCAGGCCTGGACGACCTGCTGGTGCTCGGCCAGCGCGATCCGGTCGTCGCCGTTCTGGTCGACGGCGTCGAACATCGCCTCCGCGGTCGCGTACACCGCGTCGTCGATCTCCGGCAGCTTGTCGACCACTGTCATCAGTTCGTCGAGCGACACCTTGTCGTCGTGGTCGGCGTCGGACAGCGAGGCGACGGCCGACCACCAGCCCATCATGATCGCCCGCATCCGGTCGTGGTCCTCGGTGCCCGGCTCCCAGCCCCGGATGCCGACCCAGCGTGCGGTCAGCGTCTCGAAGTCGGACTCCTCCAGATAACCGTTGCCGTCGGCGTCCATCGCGTGGAACACCCCGGCCACCTTCTGCCGCTGAAACTCACTCGCCATGCGCTCTCCCCTTTGCTCCGCTCCCGGTGGTCCGTTTCGGACGCTACGCGAGGGCCGGCGAGTACGCGCGCTGAGCAACTACCGGTTCGCGTCGTGGAGAAAACCCCTGGTCGTTGGAGAGAAAAGCCGGGGTTGACACCACAAAAACTCGTGGCCCAAGGGCTATTGAACCGGGGGTCGGCCAAGAGAAGAGAGGAGTAAGCCGACCGGAGGCTAAGGCTGCCAAAGACGAGGGTTTGGGCAGGGACCCGGTCGGTTGTCGGAGTGCTTGGGACGGTGCCGACTTGGGGCCGGGGCGCAGGCCCGGGGGCCCGGGCCGGGCCGGGGGCCGGGGCGCAGGCCGGGGCCCGGGGGCCCGGGTCGGGGCCGAGGCCGGGGGCCGGGGCCCGGGGGCCCGGGTCGGGGCCGAGGCCGGGGGCCGGGGGCCCGGGGGCCCGGGTCGGGGCCGAGGCCGGGGGCCGGGGGCCCGGGGGCCCGGGTCGGGGCCGAGGCCGGGGGCCGGGGGCCCGGGGGCCCGGGTCGGGGCCGAGGCCGGGGGCCGGGGGCCCGGGCTGGGGGCCGGGGGCCCGGGCTGGGGGCCGGGGGCCCGGGTCGGGGGCCGAGGCCGGGGGTGGGGGGTGGAGGTGGAGGTGGAGGTGTGGAGGCGGGGCCGGGAGGCGGTGGATGGAGGCAGCGGGAGGCGGACCGGCGGGAGTGGCCCCTGCACACTCCCGACGGTCCGGTCTCTCGATCAGTGCGGCCAGGTGGCTTCGGTGACCTGGCCGCTGGTGACGGCGACGGTGAGTTGGATCGGCCCGTCGGGCATCACGTACAGGTCGTACGTGCCCTCCGGTACGTCGGGGAAGACCGCCGAGTGGATGGTCGTGCCCTCGGGCGACGGGCGCGGGACGACCGCGACGTGCGGCAAGTGGTGCTCACCGTCGCCGTGCCCGTGCCCATGCCCGTGCCCGTGCCCATGACCGTGCCCGTGAGTCACCGGTACGCCGTGCGGCCGGCGCTCGATCTCGATGTCGTTGAGGGCCGCCGGCATCGTGACGACGATCGCGCCGATGCCGTCGCCGATGTCGAGCAGCACCGAGGACCCCTTGCCCGCATGGGGATTCTCCTCGGCGTTGGTCAGCGGCTTCGTCATGAGACGGCCGGGACGCCCGGCTTGGACTGGTAACCGCCCGCCGGCGTGCCGAGGTACGGGAACACCTTGAGGTAGTCGGAGTTCGTGTTCGACGTACCGTCCTGCACCGCGGAGGCAGCCCCGTCGGGCTTGTAGGTCGGGTCGACCAGCGGAATCGTCAAGCCCGCGACAGCGCGGATCTCGACCGTGACCACGTCGTCGAAAACCCTGCGCCCGTTGGGGAATCCGGCCGCGTCACCGGCGACCAGGCCGAGCGGGTTCGGCGTCTTCGCCGGCGGGACGGCGACGTTCAGCCGCAGCATGTCGGCCTGCACCGGACCGGTGTAGTTCTGGAAGCCCGGTACGACGCCCTTCGGGATCCCGGTCAGCAGGATCGCCGCGAGATCGGCGCGCGGCTTCTTGTACGCCGCCAGGTTCGGGAACACGCCCGGGTAGAGCACCGGCAGCAGCCCGGCCAGCTCCGGCTTGGTCACGTACTGCGCGTACCGCTTGTCCTCGCGCGGCGGGCGGCTGTTCCACTTGTCCTTCTCGGCCATCGGCACGATGACCTCGTTGAACAGCGGGTTCCCGAGCCGCGAGACCTGCTTGTACGGGCCGTGCCACAGCGAGAGTCCGAGCAGGTCGTCGAAGATCTTCGACTGCTGCCGGCTCGCGGTCGCGTAGACACCGATGACGGACTTGGCGTCCATCACGTCCTTGGGCGTCTTGCCGTCGCGGGTCAGGTCCGAGATCGGCACCTGCAGCGCGATCGTGTGCACGTTCGAGCCCTGCAGCCCGTTGACACCCATCGCCGCGGCGGACGGGATCAGGTGCGCGGCCTGGAACGGGCGCAGCGTTCCGAGGTCGAAGATGCTGCCCAGGTCGGCGAAGAAGCCGTCGGCGCGCTGGCCGGCGAACACCTTGCGGTTCGTGCCAAAGGTATGGATGGCCTCGCCGGCGAGCTTGGCGTAGTTCGGCGTACTGCGGGGGCCGACGTTGACCGGTGGGGCGGGAAGCTCACGGGCCAGGATCCGGGAGCGGCCGTCCTCGACCCGGGTGACCGAGTAGTACTGCGGCCGGTTCCAGGTGGTGTCCTTGATCGAGGTGATCGGGCCGGTGTTGTAAAGGAAGGTCTTCTTGTTCCGGATCTCGGCGTGGAAGCGGAACTGGTAGCTGATGTCCGCCTTCCCGTCACCCTCGTTCGAGATGTGGATCTGGTACAGCACGTCGTCGCCGAACTCGTAGAAGTTCGGGCCGCCGAACGGGTTCTGGAACGGGATGAAGTTGGCGATGATCGTCACGGTGTCCGGCTTGTCCGGGCTGACGAACGCGTAGACGTCGGTGTTGTCGGCGACCGGGTCCTTGGAGATCTCCGGTGCTTCGCGGTGAGACGACATGGTCAGATTCCCTTCGCGCCGGCGAGGCGGGCGGCCAGCTCACGATCGGTCACCAGGACCTCACGCTCACCGACCATGATCGCCATCTGGCCGGACTTGACGTCCTTGACGTGGACAACGAACGACTCGGCGTCGGCCAGGTCGCTCGCTTCGAGCTGGGGCGTTGCCGCCTCGGCGGCCCGGTCGCTGAAGATCTTCGGCGCCGCGACCGCGCCGACCGCGGCCGCCGTCCCCGCGCCCGCGAACACCAGGAATCCGCGCCGTGATGCGTCACTCATGACTGTCCCTTCCCTCCGTACAGCCCAAGCGCCGACTCCTGCCGACGCAGTCGCAGTTGCGACCCAGTCGCATATGTTGTGATCTGGATCACAATCGCAGCCGCAGGGCCTTCGGAGCAGCCCGGCGGGCGGATGGGTGGGAGTTCGCAAGAAGTGGTTCTTGAAAGCTGAACCACTCAGGACGCACAGAACCCGCGCGCCGGAGCGGCGCGCGGGTTCTGGTGAAGCCGTACGTCAGACGGTCGGGTATCCCGGCTCCGCACTGCCGGCCGCGGTACCGAACCGCTCGGCGCCCTTCGGGTCCGGGCCGTGGCCGTTCTCGCCCGCCGTACCCTCCTGGATGGCGAAGACGAGCAGCACGATCCACCCGATGATCGGGATCAGACCGATGAAGATCCAGAACCCGCTCCGGTTGGTGTCGTGCAGCCGCCGGACCATGACACCCAGCGACGGCAGCAGCACGAGCAGCGAGTAGATCCCGCCCAGGAGGCCTGTTCCCGAGCTGTTGTCCGTGCCGATCAGGCGGTCGACGACACCCAGCACGATGGAGATGATCGTGCTGAACAGCGTGAACATCCAGAATTCCTTGCGGCGCGCGCGACCGCTGAACACGACGTACTTCTTCAGGACATCGAGGTACCACTGCATTACCGAACTCCGATCATCAGCCACCTGGCCGCCCCAGGTCGTAGGACTCCAATGCCCCCGCGGCCGCGTTCGGCAAACGTGCGAGCAGGTCCTCGACGCGCTCCGAGCGGCCGTACCGCCGGTAGGCCTGCCAATCCTCGGTGCTCAGCACGCCCGCCACAAGTACCAAAGCTTCACGGAGTTCCTCGGCAAGATAAGGATTTGGTATCGCCAGCCGCTCGCCCATCGCCTCCTCCGCGCCGAACAGCCGGGCCGCGAGGACCGCGGAGCCCTGCCGGGCGAGGATCGTCATCATCGTGTTGGAGAAGGCCATCGTCAGGCTGGGACTGCCCAGGCTGAGCACGGTGGGGATCAGTCCGCGGGCCAAGGAGTCCGCCTCCTCGACCCGGCCGGTCAGCGCCAGCAGGTACGCGAGATTCTGTCCCTGTACGGCGGTTTCGTGGGCGTCGCCGACCTTGTTGAGCACGGCAAGCGACTCGCGGAGCAGGGCCTCGGCGCGATCGTGGTGGCCGAGTTCCTCCTCGACGCCGGCGAGGTTGCCGAGGATCCTGGCCAGGCGGCCGTCGTCGTCCAGCTGCCGGTGCAGCTCGAGTCCTTCGGTCAGGGTTTGCTGCGCGGCGTCGAGTTCGCCTTGGTGGAGTTGCGCCGTACCCACCAGGCTCATCGCCCAGGCGATGCCGGAACGGTCTTCGAGGGACTCCGACAGCGCGAGGGCCCGCCGCGCCTCGGCGAGTGCGCGCTGCGATTCGCCCTGCACCAGCAGGAGGTTGGCCAGGCCGCGCAGGCAGGCGGCGAGGTCCGCCGACCGGTCGGCGCCGGCCCGGGCGAACACCTCCTCGTGCCAGCGGCGGCCCTCGGCGACATCTCCGGTGAGGACCCAGATCCAGCTCAGCGCCGCGCACAGCCTGGTGCCTTGGGCAAGGTCCGTGGTGATTGCCCAGGACAACGCCGCGCGAAAGTTGCCGAGCTCGGTCTCGACGCGCTCGAGGGCGATCCCGTGCCGGGACTCGCGCAGGTGGCGAAGGCTGTCGCCGAGCTCGGCGTAGTGCGCCGCGTGGGCGGCCCGCAGGGCCTCGGCCTCGTCGGTCGCGGCCAGCTTTTCCCCGGCGTACTGGGAGATGGTCTGCAGAAAGGCGATCCGGGTCGGTGTGCCCTGGGTGACCGTGATCAGGTTCGCGTCGTGCAACTCGGCGACGGCGTCCAGCGGGTCGACGGTGTCGGCGGCGATCGCCGTGATCGCGGCCAGATCGGCGCCGCCGGAGAACACGGCCAGCCGGCGGAAGATGCGCTGGTGCTCGGGGTTCAGCAGGTCGTAGGACCAGGCGATGGTGTCGCGCAACGTCCGCTGCCGGTCGGGCGTCACGCGGCTGGTGGAGGCGAAGTCGAGCGGATGGTCGATCCGGTCGAGCAGCTCCTCCAGGCTGAGCACCCGGATCCGTGGCGCGCACAGTTCGATCGCCAGCGGGAGGCCGTCGAGCCGTTCGCAGATCTCCCGGACGACGGCGAGGTCGGGATCGAAATCAGCCTGTACGGCGGTCGCGCGCTGGACGAACAGCTCGACGGCAGCGGACCGGGTGTCCAACGGCGTCACCAGATGCTGGCGCTCCGCGACGAGCCCGAGCGGACGCCGCGACGTGGCAACGACCTTGACCTGCGGCGCCCGGTCGAGGATCTGCGCCACCACCCGGTCGGCGCCGTCCACCTGCTCGAGGTTGTCGAGGACAAGCATCAAGGTGCGCTGGGCAAGGTACGCCGTCAGCCGGGCCGGCGTCCGTTCGCGGGGCGGGACGTCGAGGCCCTCGGCGATCGCGGACCACATCACCTCCTCGGACACCGCGTCGGCCAGCGGTACGAAGTACGCCCCACCCGGGAACTGGTTGATCGCCCCGGCAGCCACCGCGATCGCCAGCCGCGTCTTGCCCGCACCGCCCGGCCCGACCAGACTCACCAGCCGTACGTCGGCCTCCCGGATCAGCTCGCCCAGCCGGGCCAGATCCGCGTCCCGCCCCAGCAATGCCGTCGCCGGAACGGGCAGACTCGTTGCCGTCCCCAACGTCCGCGGCGGCGGGAACTCCTCGTCCAGGCCGAGGACGGTGATCTGGAACAGCCGTTCGGGCTCGGGAATGTCCTTCAGATGATGGGTTCCCAGGTCCCGCAACACAGCGCCGTCCGGCAACACCTGGCGAACCAACTCCCCGGTCGTCGCCGACGCGATCACCTGGCCGCCGTGCGCCGACGCCGCGACCCGCGCCGCCCGGTGCACGTCCATCCCCCAGTAGTCGCCGTCCGAGAGGCCCGGCGTACCGGTGTGGATTCCCATCCTTACGCGCAGCCGCTCGCCACCCGGCCACGCGTGCCCGGCCAGTCGCCGCTGCCCTTCGACCGCGGCTCCGACCGCGCCGGTCGCGGTCGGGAACACCACGAAGAAACTGTCCCCCTCCGTCCCCTGCTCCACCCCGTCGTACTCGCGCCACACCGCGCGCAGGATCCGCCGGTGTCCTTCCAGTGCCTCCAGATAGCTGTCGCCCAACCGGCGCAGCAGCACGGTCGACCCCTCGATGTCGGTGAACACCATCGAGACGGTGGACATCAGACCGTGAACTCCACCCAGAGCGGGTAGTGGTCGGAGATCCGGAACGAGAGCTGGGTCTTGGTCAGGCCGGCGAGAACCAGCGGCACGAAGTCCAGGCTGCCGCAGCGGCCGGTGAAGGTCAGGCCGTTGAGCATCGGCGGGAGGTCGGGCTTGGTCGGGTCGTTGAACCAGGCGATCTGGTCGTAGTAGTGGTGGTCCTTGTCGTTGTCGAAGATCGTCCGCGGGACCAGGCCGAGATCCGGCGGCGGCCAGAGGCCGGTCGAGACGAACGCGGCGTACAGCGGGTCGTCGATCCGGTCCAGGTTGAAGTCGCCGAGCACGAGCAGGTTGTGGTTCCAGTCCTTCGGGCGGTCGGCCCACTTGCGCATCCACTCGGCGAAAGCCTTGACCTCGCCGAGCCGGTCCTTCGGGCCCTTGCCCCACAGCACGTGCACGGTGGTCAGGATGAAGTCGGTGCCGCCCCGCACGAAGGCCGCCGCGTACGGCGTCCGCGCGAACTGCTCGACCTTGTCCTCGGCCGCGGCCGGCAGCACGATCTCGCCGACCAGCCCGGACGGCTGTACACGGTCGGAGTCGTAGACGTAGGCCAGCCGTTCCGCGTTGCCCGGAGCACCTTCGGTCGCGTCCGAGACGATCACCCGGTAGCGCGGACCGAGCTGGTGCAGCAGCGCCATCAAGGCCGTCGTGTCGCGCTTGCTCTCCTGGATCGCAGTCACGTCGAACCGCTCGACCACGGCGGCGACGCAGGCCAGCGCGTGCCAGTCCCGTCGCGGACTGTCCTTCGGGCCCGACTCCCACTTCGGTGTCAGCCCGCCGAAGCCGCGCACGTTCCACGTCCCGATCAGCAGGTTGTCCTTGACCTTCGCCGGCAGCTGCTGGTCCAGCGCGGCCCCCAGCCGCTTCAGGTCCTGCGTCACCGCTTTCGGCACCGGACCCGCCGGCGGCAGCACCACTTCACGCGCCACGATCCCCACCCCACCACGAAACCCGGCCACCCCAACCGTTGTACCGAGCGTGATCGAGCGCCGGGCGTCCGTCAAGACCGTGCCCTCCGGTCCCCGCCGCGTCGCGTGCCGTGACATAGCCTGGCGCGCATGGACGACCCCGACCAGCCGGCGGCGCCGGCGATCCAGGCGCGCGTCGCGGCGAGCTTCGAGCGGCAGGGCCTGATGGCGCACCTCGGCGCCCGGCTCGGGCACATCGGGCCGGGTCGCGTCCACATCCTGCTGCCCGAACGCCCCGAGCTGACCCAGCAGAACGGCTACTTCCACGCCGGCGCGACCAGCGCGATCGCCGATAGCGCCGGCGGGTACGCGGCGTACACGCTCTTTCCCGAGGACACGTCCGTGCTCACGGTCGAGTACAAGATCAACCTGCTCGCGCCCGCCGAGGGCGACCACCTGGAAGCGGTGGGCACCGTGCTGAAGCCCGGCCGGACCTTGACCGTGTGCCGGCTCGACGTCTTCGGCGTACGAGGGGAGCAGCGCAAGCTCATCGCCGCCGGGCAGCAGACCCTGATCCAGGTGGCCGGCCGCCCGGAGCGATGACGGTCAGCGCCCGAACCAGCGGGTGAGGTGGGTGGCCAGGTCCGTCTGGTCCTCGCCGACCCAGACGACATGGCCGTCGGGGCGGAGCAGGACGGCGGGGGCGTCCAGCTCCTCGCTGACGTCGACCACGTGGTCGACACGGTCCTCCCAGCCGGTGACCGAGAGCCGGCCGGTCTGGTCGAGCAGCAGGCCGCGGCCCTCGTGCATCCGGGCGTACAGCCGGCCGCCCTTCAGCTCCAGGTCCCGCAGCCGCCGCCCGAGCAGCTCGTGGCCCTCGCCGACGTCGTACCGGACGTCGATCGCGACGATCCGCTCGATCAGGAGCCGGTTCACCTCCTCGAAGTCCATCAGCTCCGTGAACAGCCGCCGCAGCGCCTGCGGGCCGGCGTCGAGCGACATCAGGACACCCTGCGCCCGCGTGCTGTCCAGTACGGCGGCCCCCACCGGACGGCGCTCGGCCTCGTAGCTCTCCAGCAACCCGGCCGGTGCCCAGCCGTTGATCTCCGCGGCCAGCTTCCAGCCGAGGTTGAACGCGTCCTGGACGCCGAGGTTGAGGCCCTGCCCGCCGAGCGGCGGGTGGATGTGTGCCGCGTCGCCGGCCAGCAGCACCCGGTCGACCTGGTACCGGTCGGCCAGCCGCGTGGCGTCCCCGAACCGGGACAGCCAGCGCGGCGAGTGCACCCCGAAATCGGTGCCCGCGACAACCATCAGCTGCTGCTTGACCTCCTCCAGCGTCGGCGGCACGTTCCGGTCCGCCGCCAGCCCGTCCGCCGGTACGACGACCCGGAACACCCCGTCCTCCAGCGGCATCAGGCCGAACCGCCGCTCGGTCTTGCGCACCTCGTTCTGCACGGCGTTCACCGTGTCCAGCGGGTCGCCCACGGACATCTCACCGAGCAGCGTCTCCACCTGCGACGGCTCACCGGGGAACCCGATCCCGAGCAGCTTGCGCACCGTACTGCGGCCGCCGTCGCACCCGACGACGTACCCGGCCCGCAGCCGCGACCCGTCGGCCAGCTCGACGTCCACACCCCGCTCGTCCTGGCTCAGCCCGACCACCTCGACGCCGTACCGGAGCTCGGCCCCGAGCTCGACCGCGCGCTCGGCCAGGATCCGGTCGATCGCCGGCTGCGGCATCCCCAGCGTGTACGCGTGCGCCGAGTCCAGCGCCGGCGTCGGCTTCGGAATCCCCGCGAAGAATCCGGCGACCGGGTACTGCGTCCCGACCGCGAGGAACCGCTCGAGCACCCCTCGCTGGTCCATCACCTCGACCGACCGCGCGTGCAGGCCCATCGCCCGCACCACCTTGGTCGGCGCGGAGTCCTTCTCCAGCACGACCACGTCCACCCCGTGCAGCCGCAGCTCCGCCGCCAGCATCAAGCCCGTCGGCCCACTACCCACCACAAGTACCTCAGTCACAAGTCCCCATTTCCCCGAGCTGTCGATCAGCAACTCGCAGGATTCTCCAGCACCCCCTGGGCCTTGCGGCAAGTCCCCATCTGCGCTATAACCTAATTACGGCAGGGAGATTCTTTCTCTCTGCCTTTGTTGTGCCCGGCCCCTACTCCCCGGCGTACAGCGGATGGGCGGCAGCCAGTACGGCGACCCGGTGGCGCAGGTCGGACAGGTCCGCCTCGGCGTCGGCGGTCAGTGCCTCGGCGATGATGTCGGCCACCTCGGTGAACGCCTGCTCGCCGAAACCACGGGTCGCCAGCGCCGGCGTACCGATCCGCAAGCCCGACGTCACCATCGGCGGTCGCGGGTCGAACGGGACGGCGTTGCGGTTGACCGTGATGTCGATCGAGGCCAGCCGGTCCTCGGCCTGCTGCCCGTCGAGCAGGCAGTCGCGCAGGTCGACCAGCACCAGGTGGACGTCGGTCCCGCCGGAGACCACCGAGATGCCGTGCTTGGCGACGTCCGGCCGGTTCAGCCGCTCGGCCAGGATCCGCGCGCCCACCAGCACGCGCTCCTGGCGCTCGCGGAACTCCTCGGAGGCCGCGATCTTGAACGACACCGCCTTGCCCGCGATCACGTGCTCGAGCGGTCCGCCCTGCTGGCCGGGGAAGACGGCGGAGTTGAGCTTCTTGGCCAGGTCGGCGTCGTTGGTCAGGATGATGCCGCCGCGCGGACCAGCCAGTGTCTTGTGCGTCGTCGACGTGGTGACGTGCGCGTGCGGCACCGGCGACGGGTGCAGCCCGGCCGCGACCAGGCCGGCGAAGTGTGCCATGTCGACCATCAGGTAGGCGTCGACGGCATCGGCGATCCGCCGGAACTCGGCGAAGTCCAGGTGCCGCGCGTACGCCGACCAGCCGGCCACGATCAGCTTCGGCCGGTGCTCGTGCGCGAGCCGTTCGACCTCGGCCATGTCGATCCGGTGGTCGTCCGGGCGCACCTGGTACGGGATCACGTCGTACAGGCGGCCGGAGAAGTTGATCTTCATGCCGTGCGTGAGGTGACCGCCGTGCGCGAGGTTGAGGCCCATGATCGTGTCGCCGGGACGGATCAGCGCGTGCATCACGGAGGCGTTCGCCTGCGCGCCCGAGTGCGGCTGGACGTTCGCGTACGCAGCGCCGAACAGCGCCTTCACCCGGTCGATCGCCAACTGCTCGATCACGTCGACGTGCTCGCAACCGCCGTAGTACCGGCGGCCCGGGTAGCCCTCGGCGTACTTGTTGGTGAGCACCGAGCCCTGCGCCTGCATGACGGCCGCGGCGGTGTGGTTCTCCGAGGCGATCATCTCCAGGCCGTCGCGCTGCCGGGTCAGCTCGTCGGCGATCTTCGCCGCGATCTCCGGGTCGAGGTCGGCCAGGTCGGCATCGAGGCTCGGGGCAACGATCTGCTGGAAGGTGCTCACAGGTCACCGCCGTGCTTGGCCGCGTAGTCCTCGGCCGACAGCAGCGGACCGTCCTCGGTGGCGTTCACCTTGAACAGCCACACGCCGTACGGGTCCTCGTTGATCGCCGCGGGGTCCTCGGTGACGGCCGGGTTGACCTCGGTGATCTCGCCGGTCACCGGGGAGAACAGGTCGGAGACGGACTTGGTCGACTCCACCTCGCCGCAGGTCTCCCCCGCGGTCACGGTGCTGCCGACCTCGGGCAGTTCGACGTACACGATGTCACCGAGGGCGTCGGTCGCGATCGCGGAGATCCCGACCGCGACGGTCCCGGCCTCCTCGCGGGCAACCCACTCGTGCTCGTCGGAGTACTGCAGGCCGGCCTTGACTGTTGGCATCGTCGGTCCTCACTTCTGGCGCTGGTAGAAGGGCAGAGCGGTCACTGCGAACGGCTCCGGGGTCCCGCGCAGGTCGACGTCCAGCGCGGTGCCGGGCTCGGCGTGCTCGAGGTCGACGTACGCCAGAGCGACCGGTACGCCGAGCGTCGGGCTGGGCTGGCCGGAGGTGATCTCGCCGACGACGACGCCGTCCTTGAGCACCGGGTAGTGGCTGCGCGGCGCGCGCCGGCCGGTACCGGTCAGGCCGACGAGCTTGCGGGCCGAACCCGCTTCTTTGCGCTGGGCAAGGGCTTCCTTGCCGACGAAATCTTCCTTGCTCAACGCAACGACTCCGCCGAGCCCGGCCGCGAACGGGTCGCCGTCGCGGGAGAGTTCGTTGCCGTAGAGCGGCATCCCGGCCTCCAGCCGGAGCGAGTCGCGGGCCGCGAGGCCGGCCGGAGTCAGCTCGCCGTCCTCGGCCGCGGCCTCGATCGCGCGCCAGACGTCGGTGGCGTCGTCGTTCGCGACGAAGAGCTCGAAGCCGTCCTCACCGGTGTAGCCGGTGCGCGCGACCAGCAGGTTCAGGTCGGTCACGGTGATCTCGACCGCCGCGTAGTACCTGAGCGTGGTGAGGAACTCCTGCTGCCCGACCGGGATCAGCCGGAGCAGGATCGACTCGGCCTGCGGGCCCTGGACGGCGATCAGCGAGGTCCGCGCGGAGGCGTCGTCGACCGTGACGTCGAAGTTCTCGGCGCGCTCGGTCAGCGCGGCGGCTACTGTCGTGGCGTTGCCGGCGTTGGGGACGACCAGGAACGCCTCAGGACGCCGGTAGGTGATCAGGTCGTCGATCACGCCACCGTCCTCGGCGCAGATCAGCGAGTACTTCGCCTTGCCGACCGCCATCGCGGAGATCTTGCCGACCAGGGCGTGGTCGAGGAACGCCGCGGCGTCCGGACCGGTCACCCAGACCTCGCCCATGTGGGACAGGTCGAAGAGGCCGGCCGAGCGTCGTACGGCGTGGTGCTCGGCCAGTTCGGACCGGTACTTGAGCGGCATCTGCCAGCCGCCGAAGTCGGTGAAGTTCGCGCCGAGCCGCTCGTGCTCGGTGCGCAGTGCGGTGTACTGGGTGGGCATGAGGAACTCCAGAATCCAGGTGGCGCGCGCCACGAGATCGGGGTTCCTCCCCGCTCTGTATCGGACCTGAGAGTTTCCGCGCGGCCCGATGAGTTCTTGGCGGGCTTCGCTTGCACCGTCGGTGAGCCGGCTGTCCGGCTGCTTTCCAGAGTTGCCTGACCACGGCGGTACGGGGGCCTGAGAGATTCCCGGGGAGGATTTGCTCCTACGGCACCTGCACGACGGCAGGATTCTCCCGCCGCGGATCAACAGCGTGTTCAGTTGTCGGTCGCACCCTAAGCGGGGTCCGGCCGGGCGCGCAAGGCTCAGGTGAGCGTGAGGCCGAAGCCGGGGCGGTCGGGCACGGTCAGGTTGCCGTCTTTCCACTCGTAGGCACTGGTGTCGACACCGTCCGTCGTACCAGGCACTCCCTCGACCGTCGGAACATTGCCGAGGCCCGCCGCCATCTGCGCGGCGTACAAGGTCTTGAGCGGAACTCCCCAGGCGTGCGGCGACGCCTGGCAGCTGACCCGCGGCATCACCTCGCGCCAGCTGGTCAGGCCGAACGACACCACGTCCATCAGCAGGACGTCGATGTCGCCGTCGGCCGCGATCTCCAGCAGGGGCTCGAGATCCGGGTCGGACTCTCCCTCGGCGATCAACGTCGGCGACCCCTGCAGGTGCTTCTTGAGCCGGGCCAGGTCGGCGGCGTCGTCGAGAAACGGCTCCTCGACCCAGTACAGGTCGCAGTCCGCGACCGCCTTCAGATACTCGATGAACCCGTCGCAGTCGTAGCCGTCGTTGGCGTCCACCAGGATCCGGTGCTCCGGGTACGCCGCTCGCACGGCCCGGGTCACCTCGATGTCCCGGGCGTCTCCTTCGGCCCGTTCCATCCAGCGGTTCCCGCGCCCGATCTTCAGCTTGAACGCGCGATAGCCCGCCGCGTCGTCGGCCGCGCAGTCCGCCAGTACGGCGTCCACGCCGTCCGCATCGAGGTCCGCGAAGTAGACCGCGCCGTCGTAGATCGGGATGGTCCGGGTGCCCTTGCCGCCGAGCAGCGCGTGCACCGGCAGATCCAGGAGGTGGCCGGCCAGGTCGTGCAACGCGAAGTCCAGCCCCCGCAGCCCGGCCTCGCGCACTCCCGTGGCCGGATCGATCAGCTCCCCCACCGACCGCCCGACCACGTCGTCGGGAACCGGCCCGGCCGCGAGGCCCCATCCGGACTTCCCGGTGTCGGTGTGCAGGATCACGACGTCGTCGACCCCGCCGTCCCCATGACTCCCGAGCCGGGCGTTCCGCCCGATGGTCCGCGGGTAGCGCGACCGGATCGTCGACCGCTCGACACGGCTGATGAAGTGGCTGTCCAACGTCATCTGGACTCCTTCGGAGTTCGTCGACTACGGCGTCTTCGCCTCGGCGGCGTGGTTCCCTGCCTAGTCTGCAACGTTGGAGGACCGCGCAAACCTCGCGGCCCAATCCCGTACCGCCGCGGCGAGTTCCGGCGGGCCGACCACGTGGAAGTCGGTGCCGAGGGCACCGAGTGAGAACAGCGGGCCGTCGAGCGAGTCCGTCTCCAGCAGCACCCGGCAGCTCGTCGGCGTGACGACCTGGACCTCGGCCCAGCGGCCGAAGTGCGCGCTGACCGTCTCGGCCGGTGCCGCTACGACCACCTCCACGGCGTACGGGCCTTGCTGTGATCCGCCGAGGACGTTGGCCCGGACGTACTCGGCGACGTCGTCGTACGGGAGAGGGCGCGGGCCGTACGGCGTACCGGCGCCTTCGGCGGCGGCGATGCGGTCGATCCGGAAGGTTCGCCAGTCGTGGCGGTCGAGGTCGTAGGCCACCAGGTACCAGCGGCGGCCGAACGGGACGAGCTGGTACGGCTCGACCTCGCGCCGCGTGCGCTTGCCGTCGATCGCGCGGTAGCGCAGGCGGACCCGCTCGGAGTCACGGCAGGCGAGGGCCAGGGTGGTCAGGATCTCGTGGTCGATCGGCGTCGCCGTGGTCGTCGACGTGGTCGCCGACGTGGTCGCCGACGTGGTCGCCGTCGTGGTCGCCGAGCGGACGGCGGTGAGGCGAGCGCGCAGCCGCCGGGGCATCACCTGGACGATCTTGGTCAGCGCCCGCAACGCCGCCTGGTCGTCGAGGTGCGACTGGACGGCGATCGCGAGCGCCATCGCCTCGTCGTCGTCCACCACCAGCGGCGGCAGGGACGCTCCGGGCGCCAGCGCGTACCCGCCGTCGACGCCCGGGTTCGCGTCGACCGGGTAGCCCAGCTCCCGCAGCCGCTCGACGTCGCGGCGCAGGGTCCGCGGCGACACCTCGAGCCGCTCGGCGAGCAGTGGGCCCGGCCAGTATCGGCGGGCCTGCAGCAGGGAGAGCAGCCGGAGGGTGCGGGAGCTCGTGTTCGCCATGTTTCGATTCTGCCGTGGATTGCGGTCAGGAAGTGGCCGCGATCGTTTCTAGCGTGGGTGGCACACCGACTCATTCGAGGAGAACAACGATGGCGATCACCACCACCACGCACCTCAACTTCCGCGGCGCCGCTCGGCAGGCGCTGGAGTTCTACCGCTCCGTGTTCGGCGGCGAGGTCGCGCTGGTCACCTACGGCGACGCCGGACTGGCGCAGGACCCCGCGGCCGCCGATCAGATCATGTGGGGGCAGGTCCAGGGCGGCCAGGGGATCCACGTGATGGCGTACGACGTACCGGCGTGGATGCAGTACGAGCCCGGCGTCAACGCGGTCTTCGTGTCCGTGCGCGGCAGCGATCCGGCGGAGCTGACGGCGTACTGGAAGGGACTGGCTGAGGGCGCGGACGTCGTACAGGACCTCGGCCCGGCCGCCTGGTCGCCGCTGTACGGGATGCTGAAGGACCGGTTCGGGGTGGTCTGGGTGCTCGACCTCGCCGTCGCGCCGCAGGAGACGTGAGTCACACGGCGGGCCTGTCACAACCGGGTGGGTGCTGTCTGTCAGAGGGGTGACAGAGGAAAACACCTGGAGGAGATCCTGATGGACGCCCGTCTCAACCTGCACGGCAACGCTTTGGCCGGTCAGATCCTGAAGTACGTGAACTCCGCCGGCAAGGCAGTCGGCGGGTCGAGCCTGCCGATGGCGACCCAGGAGCTGGTCAAGCTGCGCGCCAGCCAGATCAACGGCTGCGGCTTCTGCACCGACATGCACTTCAAGGACGCCATCGCCGCCGGCGAAACCGCCCAGCGCCTCAACCTGGTCGCCGCATGGCGCGAGGCAACCGTGTTCACCGAGGCCGAACGCGCCGCCCTGGAACTCGCCGAGGAAGGCACCCGAATCGCCGACGCCGCCGGCGGCGTCTCCGACGAGGTCTGGGCCAACGCCGCCAAGCACTACACCGAAGACGAACTGGTCGTCTTGATCGCGGTCATCGCGATCATCAACACCTACAACCGCCTCAACGTCATGATCCAGCAGCCGGCAGGCGCCTACGAACCAGGCATGTTCGGCTGACCCGGTACGACGGCCCGCGGGCGATCCGCGCACCCGCGGGCCTGGCGGAGGGGCGGGGGCGGACGGGCCGGGGGCGCGAGCCGGAACGCGAGCCGGAACGCGAGCCGGAACGCGAGCCGGAACGCGAGCCGGAACGCGCCGTCGCCGAAGGCGACTGGCGCTTCGGGGCGACCCTGCTCTCTCCTCCCCCTTCGTTCACCACCGAAGCCTGCCTGGGGCCGTCAGGTGCTGGGCATGGTGGAGGTGGTCAACGGCCGTCGCGTTCGGTGGGGCAGTGGCCAGCGGCGGCCCGCGGGCGTTTCCGTACGCGCACGGGGCCGCGCCCGGCGTACCGCGGGACCGCGCCCGGCGTACCGCGCCGTCGCCGGAGGCGGCTGGCGCTTCGGGGGCGACCGGCTCCCTCCTCCCCCTTCACTCACCCACCGAAGCCTGTCCGGGGTTGTCAGGTGGTGGGGATGGTGAAGTTGATCAAGGGGCCGTCTCGTTCGGTGGGGGCATTGGGCCAGTGGCGGCGGATGAGGCGGAGGGTTCGGTCGTTGGCGGTGCTGACGACCAGGAGGAGTTGTTCGGCGCCGGCGGCGCGGGCCTGGGTGGCGGCTAGGTTCAGCATGCGGGTGCCTAGGCCGCGGCCCTGGTACGGGTCGGCGACGATCGCGGCCAGCTCGGCGGTGGGGGTGTCCGTGGTGCCGTGGGCCCAGGCCCACATCGCGTGGGCGACCACGTGGTTGTTGCGCTCGGCGACCCAGGAGTCGCCGGACGAGTTCAGCAGCGGCTCGATCAATGCGGCGCGGGGTGGGTGGCCGACGGCGGTCTGGAACCGGAAGTACAGGCTCAGCTCGGACAGGCCGTCGAGCATCGCGGAGAGTTTGCCGTGGTCGTCCGGGGCGGCCCGGCGGACCACGAAGTCGTCCGTACGGCGGGGTGGCGGCGGAATCAGCTGGGTCTGCTTCACAGATTGAGGGTCGCTGGGGTTGGCTGAGTCTGTCAAGTGGACTTATCGTGGTGGCATGAGCGATCAGGAGACGGCCCCGGAGGCACTGCGCTGGTCGACGGCGAACTGCACGATCTCGCGCACGATGGAGATCCTCGGCGAGAAGTGGACGTTCCACGTACTGCGTGAGGTGTTCGTCGGGCTGCGGCGGTTCGAGGACATCCGGACCCGGACTGAGATCCCCCGGCAGGTGCTCACTGATCGGCTGGCTCGGTTGATCGATCGGGGGTTGTTGCGGCGTGTTCCGTACCGGCTGCCTGGGCAGCGGGAGCGGTACGAGTACCGCCTGACTCAGGCCGGGCTCGATCTGTATCCGGTGATGGTCGCGCTGGTCCAGTGGGGCGACGAGCACCTGCCGCTCGACGACGGGCCCCCGCTCATCGCCCGCCACCGCGGGTGTGGCGAGGAGGTCACCGTGACCATGCACTGCGCGGGCGGACACGAACCGGAGCCCCGCGAGGTTGCGTTCACTCCTGGGCCGTCGGCGCAGGTTCGCATCGTCGACTGATCTGCACCGCTCGCTGGGTGCACGAAGCACCTGGCCCCCAGAGCGCTCAGCCTCCGGGCCGAGCCGAGCGGTCCGGTCCGGGCCGGTCCGGTCCGGTCCGGTCCGGGCCGGTCCGGGCCGGTCCGGGCCGGTCCGGTCCGGGCCGGTCCGGGCAGGGCGGGACCGGACCGGACGGGGCGGGACGGGGCGGGACCGGGCGGGGCGGGACCGGGCGGGGCGGGACCGAACCGGACCGGGCGGGGTAGGACCGGACGGGGCGGGACTGGACCGGGCGTGACAGGGCCGGGCAGGGCGCGACAGGGCCGGCCGCGCCGGCAGGGCCGGGCAAGAGGCCGTGCGGGCCGCGGGCAGGTGGCACAGGCGGTTGGAGTTGGGCGAGCTGTCAGCTGCGGGCGGGTTCGCCGTACTGGCGCCAACTCAGGGCGAGGCCCGCGAGGCAGCCGAGGACCGCGGTTGCGAGGGGCCAACTTGCTGGGCCTTCGTTGAGGGTGCCGACGAATGCCACCGTGAAGACACCCAGGCCGGCGCCGAAGCCGATGGCCAGCGCGAATCCAGCCCCGCGGGCGGCCGGCAGTACGGCGGCGATCGTGAGCAGGGCGACCACCAGCAGATCCGCGACGACGAACTCCGGTGGATGGTCGCCGATCAGCAGCAACATCGCGGTGACGGCGGCGATCGTCACGGCGGCCAGACGCAGAATCAGCATGCCGTCGACGCTAGTCGATAGTGCTACTATCGATCAAGCCCTGGAGAGGAACTGGATGCGGATCAACGAGCTCGCCGAGCAGTCCGGTGTGGCGCCGGCGACGATCAAGTACTACGTCCGCGAGGGCCTGCTGCCCGGCGGCGAGCGGGCCGGCTACAACCAGGTCTCGTACGACGCCTCGCACCTGCACCGCATCCGTTTGCTTCGGGCAATGATCGGAATGGGCGGCCTCCCGATCGCCCTCGTCAAGCAGGTCGTCGCCGCTGTCGACGACCCCGAGCGCACCGTCCACAGCACGCTGGGCGAGGCACAACGTGCAGTCTCCGCCGCGCGAACGGGAGCGCGGGCGAGCGCGCGGGATGGAGCGCGAGCGGGAACTGGGGTGGGAGCCGGGACGGGAGCGGGAGCCGGGGCGGGAACCGGGCCAGGAGCGGGAGCCGGGTCGGCAGCGCAGG
Source organism: Kribbella italica (assembly GCF_014205135.1). Taxonomy (NCBI): domain Bacteria; kingdom Bacillati; phylum Actinomycetota; class Actinomycetes; order Propionibacteriales; family Kribbellaceae; genus Kribbella; species Kribbella italica. The sequence goes on along the minus strand of NZ_JACHMY010000001.1, from coordinate 8,722,533 downwards.
CGGCAGCCGGGACGGGGACGCGGACGGAGACCGGAGCGGGAGCCGAGGCACCGCCCGCGGCACCGGACCGCGCCACCTCGGTGGACGAGGTTCTCACGGCCGCGACAGACCTCGGCCACGGTGACATCGCGGACCTGCTCGACGCGTACCGGGCGTCGGCCGCGCACCTGGCCGAGCTGGAGCTGGAGTGGCTCGAGCGCGCCGGCGACGACCTCGACGCTCTCACCGAGCGCGCGGTCATCGGCACCGTGCTCGGCGACGCGCTCCTGACCGCCGTACGGCGGGAGGCCCAGAAGCAGGCCTCGCGCACGCACTTCGGCTCACCCGACGCGCTGTAGCGCCTTCTCGCGGCGGACTGCCACCGACGAACCGGACTCCCGGCGGGCCATCCGGCGCAGCAGCACCGGCGCGATCAGCAGGCCGACCACAGCCCACGCACCGAGCACCAGCACCGTCTCCACGGACCGCCAGGACTCGCCGGCCTCGACGACGACGGTTGCATCTGGCAACAAAGCCGACCGGGTGCCGAGCCCGAGCCAGTAGATCGGCGAGAACTGCGCGACCACCTGCACCCAGCCGGGCAGCGCCGTGAGCGGGTAGAAGATCCCCGAGATCGCGATCATCGCCAGCACCGGCAGCTGCACCAGACCCTGCGCCCGCGCACTGGGGAACGCCGACCCCAGAATCGCGCCGATCGGCAAGGTCGCGACCAGCCCGAGCAGCAGCACACCCAGCAACGAAAGCAACGACAGCGGCGTGAAGACCAGCCCGTCCACCAGGAACATCGCCGGCACGAACAGGATCACCAGATCCGCGATCAGCCCACCGGCGACCGAGACCACCTTCCCGACCAGATAAGCCTGTACGCCGTACGGCGTCGCCTTTGCCCGCAGCAACGTTCCGTCCTCGCGGTCCGCGGTGAGCTGCTGACTCATGCTGACCATGCCCATCGCCGCGTTCATCCCGAGAATGCTCGGCAGCGCCAACGTCCCCAGCAAGATCCCCGTCCCCGCGAACTCCCGGTCCCGCAGGAAGAACAGCGCCACCAGCATCAGCACCGGCCACAGGAAATGGCTGACCAGATCGCCCCCGTTGCTGAACGACTGCCGCAGCTCGACCACCCCGCGCGCCCATCCCAGCCGCCAGGCCTTCATCGGTCGCCTCCGACCAGCGCCAGGTACGCGTCCTCCAGCCGGGCCCGCCGCACTTCCAGATCGCTCACCGCCTCGCCGTACCGGGTGAAGAGCTCGCGGGCGAACGCCGTCGACTCCCCCGTCAGTTCCACGTACGGCGTACCGCCGACCCGCCAGCGGACCTCGTCGCGACCGGCGATCTGGCGGGTCAGCTCGTCCGGCGTCCCACTCGCCAGGACGCGGCCGTCGGCGAGAATCAGGATCCGGTCGGCCAGCTTGCTCGCCTCGTCGAGATCGTGCGTCGTGAGCAGGATCGTCGTGTGCAGCTCGGTCGCCAGCCGCCGGACCAGCGCGTGAAAGGCGTGCCGGGCGACCGGGTCGAAGCCGGTCGTCGGCTCGTCGAGGAACAGCAGCTCCGGCCGGCCGACGATGCCGATGGCAACATCCAGCCGGCGGCGCTGACCACCCGAGAGCGTCTTGATCTTGTGGTCCGCGCGATCGCTCAGGCCGACCAGCTCGATCAGCTCGTCGGCGTCCCAGGGGTCCGCGTAGTACCGGCCGAGGTGCGCGAGCAACTCGCGGACCCGCCACTTGCCGTGGTCGCGCCAGGACTGCAGGACCACGCCGAGCTTGGCCCGCCAAACCTCGTCGCCGCGCGCCGGATCGACGCCCAGGACGGCGACCGTCCCGGCCGAGCGGATCCGGAAGCCTTCGAGGATCTCAATCGTGGTGGTCTTGCCCGCGCCGTTCGGCCCGAGCAGCGCGAGCACCTCGCCGGAACCGGTCGTGAAGCTCACGTCGTGCAGGACGTCGGTGGCGCCGTACCGCATCCGCAAACCGCGGACGTCTATCGTTTCCATGTCTGTGAACGTAGATTGCGTTCACAGATCCGGCAACGGTCACCGGCTCACGAAACCCTTGTTTTTCAGCCGATCGAGCGATTCAATGCAATGGGACTGACGGTGAATGCACACCGCCGTTGCAATGAGCTGACGGAAACGCACCGGGAGGAGACCGCGGATGCCGGGCGACAGGCTGAGCCAGGACGAGCGTCGCGCGATCGGCGTGGGGCTGGCCGACGGTCTCGGGTACGCCGAGATCGCGCGCCGGCTGGACCGGCCGACCTCGACGGTGAGCCGCGAGGTCACCCGCAATGGCGGGCCCCGCGGCTATCGGGCCGAGCACGCGCACCACGCGACGGCGTACCGGGCTCGACGTCGTACGCCGCTCGACCGGCCCACCGCACCCGGTGAGGAGCCGAAGGTCCTCGAGTTCATCGACCGCCTCGCCGAGACGATGGTCGCGAACGGCCTACCGCGGATGGCCGCGCGGGTGCTCGCCCGGCTCTACACAACCGACGAACGCAGCCTGACCGCGGCGCAACTGGTCCGGCAGTTGCAGGTGAGCCCGGCGTCGATCTCGAAGGCGATCGGCTACCTGGAGCAGCTCGAGATGGTCGAGCGCGGCCGCGAGCCGCAGAGCCGTCGCGAGCACTACGTGATCGCCGACGACGTCTGGATGCGCGCGTGGATGACCAGCGCGCGGGCCAACGCCAGCTGGGCCGACATCGCACGGGAAGGCACGGCGTTGTTCGATCCCGGTACGCCGGCCGGGGTGCGGCTGCAGCAGATGGCGCGCTTCTTCACCCAGCTCAGCGACGACATGGCGGGTGGCTCGTCAACGGCTGCTGCGGAGGACGCGGCGACCGTGCTCGCCGCGCTGCTGTACGCCGGGCGGCCGTTGACCGCCGAGGAACTCACGACCGCTCTCGGCTGGGCGCCGCCGCGAGTAGCCCAGGCCCTGCATGACGCCGAGGCCTACGCACCCTTCACCGATCCGATCGTTCTCGAGCGACCGGCACCGACGACGTACGCCGTGGGTGCGGCGCCGGACCGGTTGAGCCCGGACCAGCGCCGCGCCTTGCTCAGCTGAGATCCACGCCCGAGAACAGCAGCGCCGACAGGCCGAGCCCCAGGATCAGGTTGAACAGCACGGCCGCGGCGAACACGACGATCGGCCGCCAGCCGGCCTCCCGCAACGAGCGGGCCTTGAACTCGAGCCCGATGCTAACGAACGCCAGGATCAGGAACCAGGTCCGTAGATCGTTGATGACGGTGATCACCGGCTTGCCCTCGCTCGCGCCCACCTGGTCGAGGTAGATCGTCGCGATCACCGACGCGGCGACGAACCCGAGCACGAACTTGGGGAACCGCCGCCACAGCTCTCCGGCGATTCCGGCGGCCGACCTCGCCGAGGTCTCGCCGGCCGAGTTCTCGCTTGCCGCCCCCGGCTCGTCGGTCGCACCCGCCTCGGCGCCGACCGTGGCCGGACGCCGCTCGACCTTGAAGGCGAAGTACGCCGTCAGCCCGACCGCGACGAAGCCGATCAGCGCGTTCTGCGTCGTCTTCACGATCGCCGCGACCTGCAGCGTGTCCTCGCCGGCCAGCGCACCCGCCGCGGTGACCGCCGCCGTCGTGTCGATGTTCCCGCCGATCCACGCCCCCGCGACCTCCGGCGACAGGCCGAACGCGTCGGCCAGTGCCGGCAGCAGGAAGATCGACGGCAGTGCGAACAGGATCACCAGACTCGCCGTATACGCGAGCTGCTCCTTCTTCGCCTGCACCGCACCGGCCGCCGCGATCGCCGCGCTGACCCCACAGATCGACACGGCCGACGACAGCAGCGCCCGCAGCTTGTCGTCGACCCCGAGCTTGCCCGCCAGCCACCAGGTGAAGCCGAAGACCAGCACGATCATCAGGAACGCCTGCGCGATCGCCGGTCCGGCCGCGGTGACCAGTACGGCGAGGTTGATCGACGCCCCGAGCAGCACCAGGCCGGTCTTGATGAAGAACTCGGTCCGGAACCCACCGGCCAACCGATCCCGTACGCCGGTCGCCGCCAGGACGGCGTTCGCCAGCAGCCCGATCGCGATCGCGTAGACCGGGTACTCGATCGCGGCGCCGAGCTCCTCCAGCGCCGTCCCCTCGGTCCAGGTCGGCACGTTCTGCTCGAAGTACCGGGTCAGCGCGGCGAGCGCGAGCACGACCAGTACGCCGGTCGCGATCAGCCCCGCCTGCGGCGTACCGGTGGTGCGCTCCTCGACCTCGGCGCTCATCAGGGCACCAGCCCGGTCGGGATCACTCCCGCCAGCACCAGCACGATCAGTACGAGCCCGACGACGGTCGCGGCCCAGTCCTCACTGAACTGGATCCGGCCCTCGCGCTCGACACTGCGCTCCTCGACTTCCGGCTCATTGGGCATCGCGATCGGTCCTTCCCTGGGGCGGCGTGAGTCCCCACGGTAGAAGGAAACGAATGACCAGTAATCAAATCGACAATCTGGCCGAATACTGAGACAACTCAGCGGCGAACGAGCGACCGGAGGACCCGCCCGGTGATCCGCCCGTCCGCCAGCCCGAGCGCCACCAAGTCGTCGAACACGCCTTGATCAGCCGCTGCGCCACGGATCCCGGCATCGAGGATCATCGGTACGCCGGACAGCCGGCCGGCAAGCGTTGCGTGCCGGAAATGCACGGCCAGCGGGCCGACGAGCTTGCGGTAGATCGCCCCCGCGCCGGACCCGTCGACGGCGGGACTGTCACGGCGGGAGCCGACGGCTGCCCGGCCCGCGTGGAGACCAGTGGCCACGGCGTAGTAGATCCCCTCACCGGTCATCGGGTTGATCAGCGCCGCGGCATCCCCCGCGAGCAGCACCCGCCCGCGCGGAGGCTGCCAGCGCCAGGTCGTGAGCGGCAGATGATGCGCCTTCCAGGCCGTTCCGTCCCGAGTCGAGTCCGGCAGCAGCTTCTCCAACTTCTCCAACAGCTGCGCCCGCGTCGGATGCGCCCGGCCCGGATGCAGGGCCTCGCCGTAGCCCACGTTCGACAACCCGTCGCCGCGATCGAACGACCACGCGTACGACGGCTGCCGCCCCGGCCCGTACACGATCACCTGCCGCGCCTCACGCCCCGCCCGAGTCGGCGCGTAACCCCGAATCGCCAACGCCGCTGGAGCGGCCTGCAAACCCAAGGCACGCCGTACGACGGACTGCGCGCCGTCCGCGCCGATCACCACCCTGGCCGCGATCGACCCGTCCAGCACCACGCAATCAGCCAGGACCTCCACCGACCGCACCCGACGATTGACCAACTGCGCGCCCGCCGCGACAGCCGCCTCGACCAGCCGCGCGTCGAACACCTCCCGCGGCACGACCCACGTCGCCCGCTGCATCTCTCGGTCGACCGCCAGCCCGTCGCGCTCGAGCGACAAACGCCGTACGGGAGTCCAGTCGTCCAGCAGCCCGTTCACGCCGACCGACGCGAGCAGATCGAGTACGTGCGGCGCGATCCCGTCCCCGCACGTCTTGTCCCGCGGGAAGTCGGCCCGATCGAGCAGCAGCACCGACAGCGTTGGATCGGCCGCGAGCGCCCCCAACGCAGCCGAAGCACCGGCCGGTCCGGCCCCGACGATCGCCAAGTCCCACACGGGCTTCACGCCAACCAGCGTAGCCAGCATCCCTGGCGCAGGTCGCGCCCGCGCTACCCGTGCGCGGGTGTCAGGCCCAGTGTTTCGCGCGTTCCCGACTCCTAGCGTCGACAGCACTCAGGAAGGAGTGCTCATGAAGCTGACAGTCCCCCTAGCGATCGCGCTGCTCGGTTCCGTCCTCGCCGTGCCGACCGCCGCCGAAGCAACGCCGTCGATCCGATGGCACCAGTGCCAGACCACGACCGACGACCAGGAAGGCAAAGCGCTCGACGACGCCGGCGCGCAGTGCGGCGACCTCCGGGTCCCGCTCGACTACTCGCGACCGAACGGCCCACAGATCACGGTCGCGATGTCGCGGCTGAAGGCGACCGACCGGCGGATCGGCGCGATGGTCCTCAACGACGGCGGCCCGGGCGGGCCCGGCCTCGGCATGCCGCTGCGGCTGAAGAAGGCGATGCAGGAGACGGGCGGGCGGTTCGACCTGATCGGGATGGATCCCCGGTTCGTCGGCCGCAGTACGCCGATCGACTGCGGCTGGTCGACCGGGAGCTGGATCGTCGGCGCCGGGGCATCGCGCGCGAGTTTCGAACGCGGCGCCCGGTTCTCTGCCGGCCTGGCCGAGCAGTGCAAGGACAACCCGTACCTGCCCTACGCCTCGACCCGCAACACGGCGCGCGACATCGACCGGATCCGGGCCGCGCTCGGGGAGCGGAGGATCTCGTACCTGAGCTACTCGTACGGGACCTACCTCGGCGCGGTGTACGCCCAACTGTTCCCGCAGCGGCTCGACCGGGTCGTGCTCGACGGGCCGATCGACCCCGAGGCCTACGGTCCGGGCCTGCTGCGCGAGATCGCGCCGGAGAACGAGGCCGCCTTGAAAGCCTGGGCCGGCTGGGCCGCAGCGCGGCACTCGACGTACGGGCTGGGGCGCTCGCGCGAACAGGTGCTCGGCACGATCGACCGCATCCAGGCGGCCGCTGCTGACGGGTTGAAGGTCGGCAAGTACGACCTGGACGACGGCTGGGTGCCCGCGCTACTGCTGGCCAACCTCGCCGACGACCGCGAGCCGGCCCGGGCCGGCTTCAGCGAGCTCGTCCGGACGTTGTCCCAGGCAACGACAGGTCCGGTCGAGCCGACCGGCGACACGGCGCTGATGCTGCAGTTCATGTTCACGGGTGAGATGTCGGCGCCGGCCAGCGGACAGCTCGCGATCCTCTGCGCGGACCGGGCCGTCTCCAGCGACCTCGGGACCTACTGGCGTGACATCCAGAAGCACCGCAGGGCCGAGCCGCACTTCGGTCCGCTGACCCGGACGGTCACGCCGTGCGCGTTCTGGCCGACCACACCACGAGAGACCCCGACCCGGATCGGCAACGGCGTACCGGCGCTGGTCGTCGCGGCCGACGGCGATCCGCGAGCCACCTACCCGATGGCGCGAAAGTTGCATCGGGCGCTGACCGGCTCGCGGATGATCACCGTGCGGGACGCGCGCAAGCACGGCATCTTCGGTGAGCACGGCAACGACTGCGCCGACCGGAAGGTGATCGACTACCTTGCCACCGGCAAGCTTCCGCGGATCGACTCGAACTGCTAGCGCTCCGGGCGTCGCCGGCTGCGGGGCGTACGACGGGCGGGCGGCACGCTCGGCGGCGTCCGGCGACGCACCACCCGGCGGTCGGCGTGACCGGTCCCCTCGGCGACCGGCGTGATCTCGCGCGGGCCGTCGAGGTCGATCACGCGGGGCACGTACTCGGGCAGCGGGTCGTCGTCGTACTCCTCGATCGCCAGCACCGGCTCAGGCTCGGGCCTCGGCACTCGTACCGGCGCCCGGGCCGCGGCCTCTTTACTGGCCCGCGGCTTCTCCTCGACGACCGCCGGCGCAGGCACCGCGGCGGGCACCGCCTTCACCGGCCAACGCGTCTGCACGTCGATCCGGAGCACCCGTACGAGCTTGCCCAGGACAACGATCGTCAGCGCGACCGCGAACACACTGCAGCCCGCGAACAGCACCGCCTGCCAGCCGGCGTTCCAGTTCGACGGATCGGTACGCCGCATCGCGGCGAGCATCGCCACCACCACGGCGTTCGTGAGCCCCAGAACCACCGTCGCCACAACGGTCCAGACCAGCTCGCGCCGTTCCAGACCGACGTCGTCGGCCGCGGCCACCAAGCCGGCGACCAGCCCGGCCAGCACCGGCACGGTATAGACCAGCGCGAGCGCGAGGCCGGGGCTGGCGACCAGGTAGAACACGTCGAACACCAGCGCCGTACCGGCCAGGGCCCCGGCGAAGCCCACCACCATCCGCGGATACCACCGCACCACGGCGATCGCATCCTTGGGCAACGTCCACATCAACCGGTAGTACAAGGCCCTCGTTTTCCCAGGCTCGTCAAGCGTTCACTGCCATTGTGCCCTTCTCACCGGTGGTCAACGCCAGGCACGCCGCAGCAGATAGACCGCGGCCCCCGCTCCCAGGACGACCAGTCCGCCCACCACAGAACGCAGCGGCAGCGCGAAGGCCAGCACCAGGCAACCAATCAGCCCACCCACCGGTACGACGTACCGCCCGGGCCGCAGCGTCGCCGCGGAGGCGTTGGCGATCGCGTAGTACACCAGGACGCCGAACGACGAGAACCCGATCGCCCCGCGCAGATCCGCCACGAGCACCACCAGTACGACGATCAGCCCGACCGCCAGCTCGGCCCGGTGCGGGATCCGGTGCCGCGGGTGGATCGCGGCGAGGGGCCGCGGGAGGTGCCCGTCGCGGGCCATCGCGAGGGTGGTTCGGGAGACACCGAGGATCAGCGCGAGCAGCGCTCCGAGGGCTGCGACGGTGGCGCCGATCCGGACGGCCGGCCCAAGCACCGGTAGACCGGCCGCGTGGACGAGGTCGGCCAGCGGGTCCGTCGCCGAGGCCAGCCGGGCCGGACCGAGCACGCCCAAGGCGGTGACCGCCACCGCGGCGTACGTGATGAGCGTGATCGTCAACGCGATCGGGACCGCGCGAGGAATGGTCCGCGCGGGATCGCGGACCTCCTCGCCGAGGGTCGCGATCCGCGCGTAGCCGGCGAAGGCGAAGAAGAGCAGACCGGCTGCCTGGAGTACGCCGGAGAGGTGCAGGCCGTCGAGCTGCAACCGCTCGTACTGCGTGGTGTCCGCGGCCAGACCGCTGACGACGACCGCGGCGAGCACCAGGAGCACGAAGCCGACGATGATCCGGCTCGCCCACGCGGCCTTCTGCACGCCGAAGTAGTTCAGGCTCGTCAGTGCGAGCACCGCCACGATCGCGACGAGGCGGTGGTGCTCGGGCCAGAGGTACGAGCCCGCGGTGAGGGCCATCGCCGCGCAGGACGCGGTCTTGCCGACGACGAAGGACCAGCCGGCCAGGTAGCCCCAGAACGGGCCGAGGCGTTCACGGCCGTAGACGTAGGTGCCGCCGGACTCCGGGTACAGGGCGGCCAAACGGGCGGAGGAGGTCGCGTTGCAGTAGGCGACCAGCGCAGCCAGCGCGAGCGCGATCAGCAGACCTGAGCCGGCGACGGCGGCCGCGGGAGCGAAGACGGCGAAGACCCCGGCACCGATCATCGCGCCGAGGCCGACCACGACGGCGTCGCCGAGTCCCAGGGCGCGACGCAGTTCCGTCATACCGGCAGTCGATCACATCATCGGGAACAACAGAAGGCGCGCACTCCGAGGTCGGAGTGCGCGCCTTCGGCACGTCGTACGGGTCAGCCCTTCTTGGCGATGCCGCCCATCAGGATGCGCTGGTACGGCTGGAGGTCCTCGACGTCGGGGATGTCGCCCTCGGGGTCGGCCGGGTTCCAGCGCTCGAGGAAGTCGATGCCCGGGGGCACCAGCGGCAGACCGAGGAAGTGCTGCTCGATCCGCTCCGGGGTCCGGATCCAGCCGTTGCCCAGGCTCTCCAGGCCGGCCTGCTCGATCGCCTTCTGCAGCGGCTCACCGGTGTCGACGAAGTCGGTGATGAACAGGTAGCTGCCGGGGGCGAGCTTGTCCATGAGCGTGCGGACCCACTCGTCCGGCTTCTCGTCGTCGTGGAAGTGCATGTGGATGCCGACGATCATCAGCGCGATCGGGCGGTCCCAGTCCAGGTGGTCCTTGATCTCCTCGTGGTCGAGGATCTCCTGCGGCTTGCGCAGGTCCGCGGTCACCACGATCGTGCTGTCGTTGGTGGCCAGCAGCGCCCGGCCGTGCGCGAGCACGATCGGGTCGACGTCGACGTAGACGACCTTGGCGTTGGGATCGATCTCCTGCGCCGCCTGGTGGGTGTTCTTCTGGGTCGGCAGACCGCTGCCGATGTCCAGGAACTGGTCGATCCCCGCGTCCCGGACCAGGTACTGCACGCCCTTGACCAGGGCGGCCCGGTTGTCGATCGCGCAGCGACCGGCGTCCGGGACGAACTTCAGGTAGGTCGCCGCACCCTCACGGTCGGCGGCGAAGTTGTCCTTGCCACCCAGCAGTGCGTCGTAGACGCGCGCGATGGTGGGTTGGGAGGTGTCGAACGCCGGAGTTGCCTCCGAGCCGTCGGGAGTCGCCATCGACGCAGCCTTTGTGTTGTAGGGATTCAGAGCCGTCACTGTAGTGCATTTCGAGACCGGTCGGACCCCTGGATCACTGCCCTGGTGAGGATTGTCCGAGCCCGATCCGAAAAGCCTGATTTCTCAACTAGGCAAGGGATTCCGGGCCGCCCGGTCTGCAGTACGGGCAGGTGCACGCGAGTACGGCGTACCGGGGACCCGGTCGGAGTGTGCCCCACCTGCGCGCCGGCCAATCACGCAGCGCGCACCGGCCGCTTTTCATCACCCAAAGCGACACCGGAGGCCCTCGCGACACACCTTCGACCACGCTCCGTATTGGACCGGACACGACGGCCCCCAACGTGTACGATGCAAATGCAAGCCCAAATGCACGTGCATATGCCAAAGACGTACGGAAGGTGCAGCTGATGACTGCTGTCTACAACGGCATGCCCGGCGACGCGATGAGCGAGCTGATCTGGCGCAAGAGCCAGCGGAGTGGCCCCAACGGCAACTGCGTTGAGGTGGCGAAGCTTCCCGGCGGCGGCGTGGCGATGCGCAACTCGCGTCACTCCGACGGCCCGGCCCTGGTCTTCACCCACGCGGAGATCGAGGCGTTCCTCGGCGGCGTCCACGACGGCGAGTTCGACGACCTCGCCTGAGCGGTCCCGACCGGGACCATTGGCAAGAAGCCCTCTCACCGGGCGAGCGGTGAGGGGGCTTCTTCATGTCCGGGCCCAGACCCCCTCCAGAGCGTCCGGGCCGGGCATGACAAAAGGCCGTCCCTTGAGGAGGAGGACGGCCTTTTGCCCAGCCGTCTCCTGAGGAGGGAGACGGCCTTTCATCGAGGCGCTCCGGGAACCGTGGAGCGGTGGTGCCCCGCCGGCGGACCCGATCACTGGCCCGCGGACGGTCGATCAGTGTGGCTGTACTACTAGGGGCCTACTGCACCGTGAGCGGCCAGAGCTGCTCGCTGCGCGGCAGTTCCGAGGCGCTGCCGGGGCCGGCCGCGTTGTCGACGGTGATGCGCAGACCGGTGAACTTGGGCGTCATCACCCGCTGGTAGCGCGAGGCCCGGTCCGGCTCCGCGACGTACTCGGCGATCAGGTGGTCGCCCAACCAGATCCGCACCATTTTCCGTCCTCCTCGATCGCTGTTCATGGACTCAGGCTCACGATCGGGTCGCCGTCGAGCTGACGGACGCCGCGCAGCCATCCTTCGAAGGCCCAGCGCTGCTGCTCGGGGCAGCGCGCCACCAGCTCCTGGATCTCCCGCTCGGTGAGCTCGTCAGGGGCACGCTCGCCGGTCTGCGCGGCGACGTACTCGACGTGCTGTGCGTCGTGGTCACTCATCGACTCGGGTACCCCAACCAGTCGTGCCGGCAGCGAACTGCCGACGGGCCAAAGGTCAGGCCTGCCAGATCTCTGATGTCACTTGGCGCGAGATCCAGCTCACCTTCTGTGCATGAAGTAATCATGGCGTCGGCACGCTGCGAATGCAAGCGCCCGATGCACGTGCATTCGCACGTTTTGCGTTTGTGACCTCCCGGAGACCTGTTTCACGCTCAGCAGGCGCTCGGCGGGCGCGATCCCGCCGTTCCCGGCAGCCCGAATCGGCGCTACTATGTCCGGACAAAGTTACTCGATCGGATCACCTAAGCTGAGGCCCGCATGACCCTGGGTAGTGGTCCGAACGCGACCACGACTCATTGGTAAGAACTTCGGCAGATCACCCGCGCGACGTGCGATGATTTGGCTCGGGGTTGGCAGAGGCACAGCTGGGGCGTCGGAGGTGAGTGTGACGGAGTCGGGCGCGCAAAGCGGGCCGACCGCGCTTCGCATCATCCTGGGAGCGCACCTGCGCAGGATGCGTGAGGCCGCCGGCATCACCCGTTCCGACGCGGGCTGGGAGATCCGGTCGTCGGAGTCGAAGGTCAGCCGGATGGAGCTCGGCCGGGTCGGCTTCAAGGAGCGCGACGTCGCCGACCTGCTCCGCCTCTATGGCCTGGACGACCCCGAGGAGCGAGAGCGGCTGCTGTCCCTCGCGCGCGACGCGAACAACCCGGGCTGGTGGCACCGCTTCGGCGACGTACTGCCGAGCTGGTTCCACTCCTACCTGGGGCTCGAGGCGTCCGCCCAGCTGATCCGTACCTATGAGCTGCAGTTCGTGCCCGGTCTGCTGCAGACCGAGGAGTACGTGCGCGCCGTCGTCCAGCTCGGCCGCGGACTGATCCCGGCCGACGAGGTCGACCGTCGCGTCTCGCTGCGGATCAGCCGCCAGGAGGTGCTGAACCGCACCAACACCCCGGTCCGTCTGTGGGCCGTCGTCGACGAGGCGGCGCTGCGCCGGCCGATCGGCGGGGTGAAGGCGATGCGCGACCAGCTGGAGTCGTTGATCGAGGCGACCCACATGCCGAACGTGACGCTCCAGGTGATGCCGTTCGAGGCCGGTGGCCACGCGGCGACCGGTGGCGCGTACAGCATCCTGCGTTTCCCCGAGCAGGATCTGCCCGACATCGTCTACATCGAGCACCTGACCAGTGCGCTCTACCTGGACAAGCTCGAGGACCTCGACCAGTACACGGCGACGATGGAAGCCCTGTGCGTCGCGGCCCCGCCACCGAGCCGCACCCGCGACCGGATCGCGACCATCCTCAAGGACTTCTAGCCTCAAGGACTTCTGAGCGCTAGGCGTTGGCGTCGAGCCAGTCCAGCAGCGGCGTGACCTTGCGCCAGTCGTCGCGGACCCTCTCGACCAGCTCGCCGGTGTGGATCACCGGCTCGAACCCGTACGACTTGTTCAGCGCGATCGACTTGTGCCGCAGCAGCTCGATCCGCGGGTGCGCGGCGTCGTACCCGCGCGGTGAGGTCTTGAGCTTCTCGCCGCCGATCGTCCAGCCACCGGCGACCAGGCCGGCCAGCAGGGTCTCCAGCTCCTTGCCGCGGCGGTCCTCGTCGATCGCGGTCCGGATCCGGCCGAGCCGGTCCGCGGCCGCCTCGTAGAACCCCGCACCCACCCGTACGCCGGGCGCCGACAGCTCGACGTACCGGCCGGTCGACGGCCCGGTCGGCAGGAACGCGCCCTGGTGCGTCTTGTACGGCGTCTTGTCCTTGGCGAACCGCACGTCGCGGTACGGCCGGAAGATCTTCGCCGCCCCGAACTCCGCCTCCAGCTCGGCCAGCAACGCGGCCATCGGCGCCTTCACCGACTCCTCGTACACGTGCTTGTGCTCGGCCCAGAAGGTCTTGGTGTTGTCCATCTCGAGGTCGTCGTAGAAGTCCAGCGCGGCGACCGGGAACCCGGTGAAGCTCATGGGTTCACCTTAGTGTCAGTAGCCTGAGGCGATGCTGACGGTTCCCTCCCTCGACGTCCTGCGGCAGCGACGCAGTGAGAAGTGGTCCGGGCACCCGCCGGGCGTGATCGGCGCGACGGTCGCCGAACTGGACTTCGAGCTGGCGCCACCGATCGCCGCCGTACTGCACGACACCATCGCCCGCAGCGACCTCGGCTACGCGCACGAGGTGACCCCGCGGATGCGCGAGGCCTTCACCGGGTTCGCCGATCGGCGGCTCGGCTGGCGGGTCGATCCGGACCAGCTGACGCTGGTGCCCGAGGTGCTGATCGGCTTGATCGAGCTGTGCCGGGTGCTCGCACCGGGCGGCAAGGTCGGGTTCGCGACGGCCGGCTACCCGCCGTTCCTCCAGCAGCTGCCGCCGGCCGGGTTCACGATTCGGCAGATCCCGCTGCGGGTGGACGGGTCGTTCGATCTCGGCCGGTTGGCCGTCGAGCTGCGCGACGGTCTGCGGGTGCTGATCCTCGCGAGTCCGCACAACCCGACCGGTCGCGTGCTGCCGCGAGCCGAGCTGGAGCAGATCGCCGAGCTGTGCGCCCAGTACGACGCGTGGGTGCTCGCCGACGAGATCCACGCGCCGCTGGTGCTGCCCGGCGCCGAGTTCGTGCCGTGGCTGGAGGTGTCGGACGCCGCGCGCGAGCGCGGGATCACGTTGACCTCGGCGTCGAAGGCGTTCAACTTGGCCGGGCTCAAGTGCGCCGTGACGGTGACCGCCTCGGACCGCGCGCAGGACGTCGTACGGCGGTTGCCGTTCGCCGCCGAGCAGGTCGGGCTGCTCGGCGTGATCGCGGCCGAGACGGCGTTCGCCGAGGGTGATCCCTGGCTCGACGCACTCCTGGTCCAGCTCGACGCGAATCGCACGCTGATCGGCGAGCGGCTGCCGGACGGGATCAGCTGGTCGCCGCCGCAGGCGACGTACCTGGGCTGGCTGGACTGTGCCGGGCTGGACCTCGCGCCGGATCCGGCCGGGTTCTTCCTGCGCGAGGGGAAAGTTGCCTTGGGCACCGGTTCGGACTACGACCCGGCCGGGCGCGAGCGGGTCCGGCTGAACTTCGGGACCGGACCCGAGCTGCTCGGCGAAATTCTCGACCGGATGACTAGTTCTCTAGTTCGCTGAAGAAGGCGCGGATGTCGTCGACCAGGACGACTGGTTGCTCGAGCGCCGCGAAGTGGCCGCCGTCCGGGTACGACGTCCAGCGGACGATGTTCTCGGTCCGGTCGGCGATCGCGCGGAGCGGGACGAAGTTGTCGTGGGCGAAGTCCGCCACGGCCGTCGGCGTCCGCGACGGCTCGACCGGCCGGCCGTGGTGGGCGCGTTCGTAGTAGATCCGCCCGGCCGAACCCGCCGTACCGGTCAGCCAGTAGAGCATCACGGTGGTGAGCAGGTGGTCGCGGCCGATCGGGTTCCGCTGGTCGGCCCACTCGTGGAACTTCTCCGCGATCCACGCCAGCTGCCCGACCGGCGAGTCGACCAGTGCATAGGCGAGCGTCTGCGGCCGGGTCGATTGCAGGTCGGCGTACCCCTGCTTCTCCTGCTGCCACGCGCGCATCCGCTGCCAGGACGCGATCGTCCGCGCCCGCTCGGCCGGGTCGAGCCCGGCCAGCTCCTGCTCGGTCGGCTCAGCCGTCGCAGCACCGCCGGGCAGCAGATTGAGATGTACGCCGATCACCTGGTCAGGCCGGATGCGTCCCAGCTCGCGCGAGATCCCGGCACCCCAGTCACCACCCTGTACGCCGTACCGCCGATGACCGAGCCGGTCCATCAGCTCGGCGAACGCACGCGCGATCCGGTTGATCTCCCAACCCGGTTCGCCGGTCGGACCGGACAGGCCGAAGCCCGGGATGCTCGGGATCACCAGCTCGAACGCCGGCGCTCCCCCGGCGCCGTGCCCGCGCGGATCGGTCAGCGGTCCGGCGACGTCGACGAACTCCGCGATCGAGCCGGGCCAGCCGTGCGTGAGCAGCAACGGGATCGCGTCGGGCTCCGGCGAGCCGACCCGCGCGAAGTGGACCCGCGTGCCGTCGATCGTCGTGGTGAACTGCGGCCACTCGTTCAGCCGTGCCTCGGCGGCGCGCCAGTCGTACTCGTGCCGCCAGTACTGGACGAGATCCCGCAGGTACTCGCGCGGTACGCCGTACGCCCAGCCGACGCCGGGAAGCTCGTCGGGCCAGCGGGTCAGGTCGAGCCGCAGCGCGAGGTCGTCGAGCTGCTGCTGGGGAATCGCCAGCCGGAACGGTTCGATGGTCACGGCCGCAGCTTCCCGCAGACCGACGCCTTCGTGCACCCGGATTGCCGCGTCAGGCGTCGACCTTCCGGTCGTGCACCAGCTTGAGCGCCAGCGCGACGGCCAGTGCCAGTACGCCGGCCACGAGCACGACGGTCACCAGGGTGACCGAGTTGCCCAGCTTCCCGTCGCAGGCCATGGGAGTGATCCCACTGGTCGGCGAGAAGGCCGATCCGCAGTCGAAGCTGCCCGCCGAGACCGACCGGAACCCGAGTCCCAGGCCGACCAGCAGCAGAGCGACTCCGGCGGTGGCCAGAACCTTGTTCATCGTCGTCACGATCGCGCCGACACCATCTCCCGCGGGTCGCCCAACGGCACGACCCGACTGCCCCGTAACACTTCGTTCACTCCCGACTTCGACCGACACCTCTACGAAACTACGGTCAGCTGTGCGCTGATCCACCCCGACAGAGCCGTCAGCAGTGATTCTTCACAGAGTCCTTACTCAGGACAAACCAGCTCGTCACGATGGTCTCAGAGCACGATACGGCCAGTGACAGTGGCATACCAGTGCCAACTTCGCCGTCACGGTGCAAGCGGTTCCGACACTCCGGTTGCTGGCTCCGGGAGCGTTGGTGCTCTACGGTGTGACATATGAAGAGTTCTGCAGATGTGCAGTCCGTCGACGCTTGTGCGGTGAAGCTGGTCGACCCGGACCGCGTCGAGGCCGTCCATGCTAGGATGCCCTCCGAGCAGGACGTCGTCGACACGGCCGACGTGTTCGGCCTGCTCGGCGATCCGCGCCGGCTGAAGCTGCTGGTCGCGCTGCTCGACGGCGAGCTCTGCGTCTGCGACCTCGCCGCCGTGACCGGGATGAGCGAGTCGGCCACGTCGCATGCTCTTCGGCTGCTCCGCGCCCACCGCGTGGTCTCCGTACGCCGGGACGGCCGGATGGCCTACTACCGGCTCGACGACGCCCACGTCCGCATGCTCGTCGACCTGGCGGTCGCACACACCGAACATACCGACGCAATCCACCCGGAGCGCATCTCATGAGTGCCGGTACGGAACATGACCCGGCCGATCTCCGCCCGACGGGCGAGCCGGTCGAGGCTGCTCGGCCCGCGGCCGCCGTACCGACCGGACATGGTCACGGGCACGGGCACGGTGTCAGTGCTGATGCGGACCGGAAGCTCTTGAGTGGTGCCCTGGCCCTGATCCTTGTCTTCATGGCGGCCGAGGTGGTCGTCGGATTCGCTGCCGGGTCGCTCGCGCTGATCACCGACGCCGCGCACATGCTCACCGACGCGATCGCCATCGCGCTCGCGCTGGTCGCGATCCGCCTGGCCGCGCGCCCGCCGGCCGGTGGGTTCACGTTCGGCTTCAAGCGGGTCGAGATCCTGTCCGCGCAGGCCAACGGCATCACGCTGCTGCTGCTCGCGGCGTTCTTCGTCTACGAGTCGATCCAGCGGATGATCCACCCGCCGGAGGTCGAGGGCGCGCTGGTCCTGATCGTCGGCGTGGTCGGCATCTTCGTCAATCTCGCCGCGACCTGGCTGATCAGCAAGGCGAACCGGTCCAGCCTGAACGTCGAGGGCGCGTTCCAGCACATCCTCAACGACCTGTTCGCGTTCATCGCCACGGCGCTGGCCGGGCTGGTCGTCCTGCTGACCGGCTTCGCCCGCGCCGACTCGATCGCCGCGCTGGTCGTCGCCGCGCTGATGCTGAAGGCCGGTATCGAGCTGGTCCGCGCCTCCGGCCGGATCTTCCTCGAGGCCGCGCCCGCCGGACTCGACCCGGCCGAGCTCGGCCGGGAGCTGTGCCGCATCCCCGGCGTCGTCGAGGTGCACGACCTGCACGTCTGGGAGATCACCTCCGGTGAACCGGCCGCCTCGGCGCACATCCTGGTCCGCGAGGGTCTGGACTGCCACCTGATCCGCGAGCAGATCGAGCAGGTCCTGGCCGAGCGGCACCACCTGACCCACTCGACGCTCCAGGTCGATCACGCGTCAGGCGACATACCGGAGCTGCACTGCAGCGACGCGCACGGCGCGGTGCACCGCGCGGTCACAGGCGCCGGGCCAGCACCTGACCAGGCCACACCGAGTCATTGACCTGTACGCCGAAGGTGTCGGTCCGCGTGAAGCCCTGCTTCTCGTAGTACCGGACGAGGGCGCCGTCGTCCCCCGCGTAGCAGTCGACGCGGACCAGGCCGACGCCTTCGTCCTTGGCCAGCTTCAGGGCGTGGTCGATGAGCTCGGTGCCGATCCCGCTGCCCTTCGCCGTCCGGTCGGTGACCAGGAGACGGATGTACAGCTCGGGCTCGGTCGCGGGTGGGATCTGCTCCTGCGTCGGCGCGCCGACCGCCAGCGCGCCGACCACACGGCCGTCGCGCTCGCCGATCCACAGCCCGCCGTCGGCCGCGAACCCGGTGAGCTGCGCGATCCGCCGCGGGTTGGTCGAGTGCGGCTCGGTCCCCCACTGGCCGGTCCGGCCGTTCGCGACCAGCCACTCGGTCGCGCCGTCGAGCAGCGCGAGAACGGCCGGTACGTCGTCGTGTCCTCCGGTACGAATCTCCACCGTTCCATCCTGCCGCCCTAGGGTGTCGAAATCGGTCCGGCAGCTTCTACCTGTGGACAAAGGCACCGATCCGAGGAGGACCCGATGAGCACCCTGGACCACAACTTCACCGCCGAGCTCCTGACCAGCGACGCCAAGGGAGGCTGGACGTACGTCGTGATGCCCGGCTCCGCCGAGTTCTTCGGCACCCGAGGCCTGGTCAAGGTCCGCGGCACCATGGACGGCCACCCCTTCGAAAGCGCCTTCATGGCCCTCGGCGACGGCACCCACAAACTCCCGGTGAAGGCGGACGTCCGCAAGCTGATCGGCAAGACCACGGGCGACGAGATCGAGGTCCACCTCACCGAGCGCCTCTGACAGCTCACGCCAGCGACACCAACTCCAAGTAGTCGTCGGTCCAGAGGTCCTCCGACGCGTCGGGCAACAGCAGGACTCGGTCGGGGCGGAGGGCTTCGATGGCTCCCTCGTCGTGGGTGACCATGACGAGGGCGCCGGGGTAGTTGCCGACTGCTCCTAGGACCTCGTGGCGGGACGCTGGGTCGAGGTTGTTGGTGGGCTCGTCGAGGAGCAGCACGTTGGCGCCTGAGTGGACCAGGCCCGCCAGGGCCAGGCGGGTCTTCTCGCCGCCGGACAGCACGTTCGCCGGTTTGTCCGCGTCGTCGCCGGTGAAGAGGAACGAGCCGAGTACGTTGCGCACCTCGCCGTCCGTGAGTCGTGGCGCGACCGCCGCCAGGTTCTGGCGGACGGTGCTGGCCAGGTCCAGCGTGTCGTGCTCCTGCGCGAAGTACCCGAGCCGCAACCCGTACCCGTGCACGACCTCGCCGCTGTCCGGCGTCTCGCGGCCCGCGAGGATCCGGAGCAGCGTGGTCTTGCCCGCGCCGTTGAGGCCGAGGATGACCAACCGGCTCCCCCGGTCCACCGCGAGGTCGACGCCCGTGAGCACCTCCAGAGCGCCGTACGACTTGGTCAGGCAGGCAGCGCTCAGCGGTGTACGACCGGACGGCGCCGGGTCGGGCAGCCGGATCCGCGCGACGCGTGCGGCCCGGCGCACCGGCTCGAGGTCGGAGAGCAGTTTGTCCGCCCGCCGCGCCATGTTGCGCGCGGCAACCGCCGTACTGGCTCCGGCCTGCATCCTCGCCGCCTGGGCGTGCAGGACCGCCGCCTTGCGCTCGGCCGTGTTCCGCTCGCGCGAACGACGACGCTCGTCGGTCTCCAGCTGGGTCAGGTACTTCTTCCAGCCGGTGTTGTGCACGTCGATCGTCCGCCGCTGCGGATCGAGATGGAACACCCGGTTGACCGTTGCCGCGAGCAACTGCCGGTCGTGGCTGATGACCACCAACCCGCCCGGGTAGCCGAGCAGGAACGACCGCAACCAGACGACCGAGTCCGCGTCGAGGTGGTTGGTCGGCTCGTCGAGCAGCAACGTGTCGTGCTCGGCGAACAGGATCCGCGCCAGCTCGACCCGCCGCCGCTGCCCGCCGGACAGCTCACCGATCGGCTGCTCCAGCGCGCGGATCGGCAACCCGACACCAGCGGCGAGCCGACCGGCCTCCGCCTCCGCGGCGTACCCGCCCGCGGCCTGGAACTCGGTCTCGGCCCGCGCGTACGCCGCCATCGCGCGCTCCTGCTCGGCACCGGTCGCCGTACTCATCGTCGCCTCGGCCCGTCGCAGCCGCTCGACCACGGCGTCCAGCCCACGGGCGGACAGGATCCGGGCGGTGACCGTGAGCGCGGGATCGGCGGCCCGCGGGTCCTGTGGCAGATACCCGACCGAACCGGTCGTGGTGATCCGCCCGGCGGCCGGCCGGTCTTCGCCGGCGAGCGCCTTGAGCAGCGTGGTCTTCCCGGCGCCGTTGCGGCCGACCAGGCCGATCTTGTCGCCGGGGCCGATGTGGAAGGACAGGTCCGACAGCAGCAGCTGGGCGCCGGCGCGGACGTCGACCGAGTGCACGGTGATCATGAAACTGGTTACTCTCTATGATGACTGCGGGACACACTTCAGGCACGGAAGCGGGTCGCGCAGCTAGACACAGAGGCAAGTAGCCATGCCTCCACGATAGGTGAGCGGTTCACCAGCGCGCAGCTGATTTTCGGTCGCCCCACCGGCTGCCAGGATGTGCGGCATGAGTGAGAGAGATGTCGAGAAGACGTACACCGTCGAGGAGTTCGCGGCGAAGCTGCGCCGGCTGGCCGACGCGCTGGAGGCCGGAAAGCCGTTCCGGATCCAGATCGCCGGCGAGCGGTTCACCGTCCCGCGCAACGCCGCGATCAGCGTCGAGCACGAGCGCGGTGAGGACGAGGAAGAGGTCGAGTTCCAGCTGAAGTGGAAGTTGGCCGACGCCGACGAGGACCCCGAGGACGACGACGCGGTCTAGTCGGCGACCAGGAGCGAGAAGCGTTCGTCACAAGGAACGATCTCGCGGGTGGTGAAGCCGGCTGCGGTGACCAGGTCCGACCACTCCTGTTCGGTCCGGTCGGCGCCGCCGGCGATCACCAGCATCTCGATGTCGTCGAACTTGGAGTAGTGCGCGGTGTTGCCGGGCGGAATCATCGTTTCCGCAATCAGGACGGGCGCGCCGCCTTGGCGGGTGGCTCGGAGGATCTGGGTCGCCTGGTCGTCGGTGAAGTTGTGCAGGCAGCTCTTGATCAGATAGGCGTCGCCGGGCGGGACAGCTTGGAAGAAGTCGCCTGGGACGAGGTCGACGCGGTCGCTGAGGCCGGCAGCTGCGAGTGCCTCCTCGGCTGCGGGGAGGACGGAGTCCAACTCGAGCAGGACGCCGTGCAGGTCGGGGTAGGCGGTCAGCAATTCGATCAGCAGGTTGCCTGCGCCACCGCCGACGTCGACGACAGTCAGGTACGGCGAGAAGTCGTGCGCGGCGATGATCTCGGGCATCGCCTGGCTGTGGAAGGTCGCGACGGTCGCGCCGAAGACCGCGGCTTCGGTCGGGTGGGTTCGCAGGTAGTCGTACACGCTCGTGCCGAAGGTGCTCTCGAAGGCGGGCCTGCCGGAGCGGACCGATTCGGTGATGCGGGCGTACGGCGACCAGAACGGTTCCAGGGCGAACATCCGGGCGGCGGCGCGCATCGATCCAGGGACGTCGGAGCGGAGCAGGTCGGCGGTCTCGGTGAGCGCGAAGCGGCCGTCGGAGTCCTCGGCGAAGACACCGATGCTCGCGGCGGCGCGCAGTACGCGGTAGAGGGCGCGAGCGTCGATGGTGGCGGAGTTGTCGGCGAGCTGCTCGGCCAGGTCGGTGGCGGTCAGCGGCTTGTCGACCAGCGCGTCCGCGATCCCGAGCTCGGCCAGGACGGCGAGGACCGGCGGGATCCACTTGCCGGTCAGGTACTGGGTCAGTTGCTGTCGGGCGGTCATCGCTCCCCCTTGCCGTGATGGTCAGGTATCCTGACCAAAAAGGTAAGGTACCCTGACCGTCATGTCAACGGAGTACACCTCACCAGGACGATGGTTCGGGTTGTTGCGGGTGGCTTTCGACCAGGCGATGGGTGCGGTGGAGGCGGAGCTTGGGGAGCGGTATCCGGAGCTGCGGCCGGCTCATCTGCAGCTGTTCCGGTTCGGGGGGATCGACGGGCTGCACACGAGTGAGCTGGCGGCTCATGCCGGGATCACCAAGCAGTCGATGCACGAACTGGTGACGCATCTGGAGCGGCACGGGTACCTGACGCGCGCGCCGGATCCGGCGGACTCGCGGGCTCGGCTGGTGCGGCTGACCGCGAAGGGCCGTCGGCTGGAGAAGGACCTGGTCCGGGCGATCGACGTCGTACGGGACGACTGGCGGGAGCGTCTCGGCGAGGAGCGGCTGGACGCGTTGTGGTCGATACTTCAGGAGCTGACCGGAGAGGTGACGCCCGGAGGGAGAGCGGTGTGACGATCGCGGTGTACGGCGCCGGCGGGATCGGGTGCTACGTCGGAGGGCGGTTGGTCGCCGGTGGGGCCGATGTCGTGTTCGTCGGCCGGCAGCGGGTGGGTGACGAGCTGGCCGAGCACGGGCTTCACCTGACCGATTACCTGGGCGCGGATCTGCGGGTCGACGGGCTGCGGTTCGAGACGACTCCGGCGGCGGTCGCGGAGGCCGATCTGGTACTGGTGATGGTGAAGTCGGCCGCCACGGAGGGCGCCGCCGACGAGCTGGCCGCCGTACTGAAGCCGGGTGCTGTGGTGGTGAGCTTTCAGAACGGCCTGCGGAACGGCGAGGTGCTGCGGGAGCG